>JAFMSC010000336.1 GCA_017353825.1 Hyphomicrobiaceae bacterium
AGGCAAGACAGCGCCCGCCGCCTCGACCCTCGCCGGCCTCATCGAAGCCGTCGCCCGCCGCCTGCGCGCCCCGGAAGGGGGACCCGCCACGCTCCCGCAGCCCAGGCCGCACGCCGGCAACGGCGTCCACCGGGCGGCGGCGCAGCCCGAGGCTGCACATGGCGCACCCGATACGATCCAGGCACGGAAGATCGTGCCATGACCGCTGGCCGCGCCAGTCAGCCTCTGCTTGAGGTCCGCGAGCTCACGCACCACTTCGGCGGGCTCGCTGCCGTCGATGGCGTAAGCTTCACGGTGGAGCGCAGCGAGGTTCTGGGCCTCGTCGGGCCCAACGGCTCCGGCAAGAGCACGCTGCTCGCCCTCGTCTCGGGCCGCCTCGCCCCTAGGGTCGGCGAGGTGCGCCTTGGCGGCACCATCATCACTGGCCTGACGCCCGAGGCCGTGTGCCGCGCCGGCATCGCCGGCACCTTCCAGCTCGCCCGTATCCCAGATGCGCTTGACGCCCGCGACAATGTAGCCGTGGCCGCCATGTACGGCCGCCGCCGCTTAGGTATCGCCGCCGCCCGCGCCGAGGCCGACCGCCTGCTCGACCGAGTGGGCTTCACCGCCCCCCGCGCCGCGCACGGCAGCGCGCTCACGTACTTCGACCACAAGCGCATCGAGCTCGCCCGCGCGCTCGCCTGCGACCCCGGGCTGCTCCTACTCGACGAGTGGCTGGCCGGCCTCAACCCCACCGAGCTGGAGGCCGGCATCACCCTCGTGCGCTCCCTCAACGCCGACGGTCTCACCATCGTCATGGTGGAGCACGTCATGCATGCCATCCGCTCCCTTTGCGCCCACGTCGTGGTGCTCAGCGCCGGCCGCGTCATTGCCGCCGGCACCCCAGACGCCGCCCTCGCCGACCCCGGCGTGGTCCGCGTGTACCTGGGTGAGGCGGCCTAGCGGGGCGGACCCCGCGGGGTCTGACCCGCCCCCGGCATTGCGCGAAGCGCGCGTGTGGCGTAATCGTGGAACGAGAATAATCCAACCCAATCGAGCGCAGCCAGCGGGCGGGATCTCGAGGAGGAGGCGAAGGCATGTCTTTGGGGAGCAAGAGCCAGTCCGACACTGCAGCTGCGCAAGGCGGACCGGGCCTCGTCAGCGTGGCGATGACGGTCAACAGCAAGGCGGTGAGCGCTGATGTCGATCCGCGCACGCTGCTCGTCCAATTCCTGCGCGAGCACCTGCGGCTGACCGGCACGCACGTGGGTTGCGACACGAGCCAGTGCGGAGCCTGCGTGGTGCATCTCGACGGCCGCGCGGTGAAGTCGTGCACGACCCTCGCCGCCTCCTGCGAGGGCTCAAAAGTCACCACCATCGAGGGGCTGGCCCAGGGCGGCCAGCTGCACCCAATGCAGGAGGCGTTCCGCGAACACCACGGTCTGCAGTGCGGCTTCTGCACTCCCGGCATGATTATGGCTGCGGTGGACATCGCGAACCGCAAGGGCCCGAACCTCGACGAGACCACAATCCGCCACGAGCTGGAAGGCAACCTGTGCCGCTGCACCGGCTACCACAACATCGTCGCCGCGGTGAAGGCCGGCGCCGCAGCCATGGGCGGCGCGCGCCAGGCCGCCGAATAACGTCGAACGAGGACTGCCTGCCCCCGCAAGACCCATCATCGAGGGACCGGAGGCGGGCGAGAACAACAGCCCAGCGGGAGGAGTGGCCATGAGCTCAACTGGGAGCGCCACCGGCATCGGGGCGCCAGTGCGCCGCAAGGAGGACCAGAGGTTCATCACCGGCAAGGGCCGGTACACTGACGATATCAACCGCCCGGGCCAGACCTACGCGGCGTTCGTGCGCTCGCCACACGCGCATGCCAACATCAAGCGGATCGACACCACCGCCGCGCTGAACAGGCCGGGCTGCATCGCTGTGTTCACGGGCGAGGACATCGCCAGGGACAAGGTGGGCGCGCTGTTCTGCGGCTGGATGATCACTTCCAAGGACGGCTCGCCCATGAAGGCCGGCACGCACCCGGTGCTGGCGCTGGGCAAGGTGCGCTACGTCGGCGACCATGTGGCCCTGGTCGTGGCGGAGACCCCGGCCCAGGCCAAGGACGCCGCGGAGGCCGTGTCGGTGGAGTACGAACCGCTGCCTGCTGTGGCCGATCTTGCCACCGCGCAGAGCCCCGGCCAGCCGCAGGTGCAGGCCGACGCGCCCAACAATACCGTCTATCAATGGCACCTGGGCGATAAGGCCGCGGTAGAGGCCGCCTTCGCTCAGGCCCGCCATGTCACTAAGATCCACCTCACCAACAACCGCCTGATCCCCAACGCCATCGAGCCGCGCGCGGCCATCGCCGAGTATGACTCCGGCCAGGACAGCTTCACCCTCTACACGACCAGCCAGAACCCGCACGTGATCCGGCTGTGCCTGTCAGCCTTCATCGGCATCGCGCCCGAGCACAAGCTGCGCGTGATCGCTCCCGACGTGGGCGGTGGCTTCGGCTCCAAGATCTTCCTCTACGCTGAGGAAACGGCCTCAATCTGGGCCGCCAAGAAGGTCGGGCGAGCGATCAAATGGACCGCGGAGCGCTCGGAATCCTTCCTCGCCGACGCGCATGGCCGCGACCACATGACCACGGCCGAGCTGGCGGTGGACGGCAACGGCCGGATTTTGGCCATGCGGGTGAAGACCAAGGCCAATCTTGGTGCCTATCTCTCCACCTTCGCCTCGAGCGTGCCCACCTACCTCTACGCGCCACTGCTGTCGGGGCAATACGCGATTCCCGCCATCTACTGCGAGGTCGACGGGGTCTACACCAACACCGCGCCGGTCGATGCCTACCGAGGCGCCGGCCGGCCTGAGGCCACCTTCGTGGTGGAGCGGCTCGTCGAGGTGGCCGCCCGGCAGACCGGCCACGACCCGGCGGAGTTCCGTCGCAAGAACTTCATCCAGTCCTTCCCGCACCAGACCCCGGTCATCATGACGTACGACGCGGGCAACTACGCAGCCTGCCTCGACAAAGCTCTCGAGCTGGCCGATTATCGCGGGCTGTCCCTCCGCAAGGCGGCCAGCGAGCGCAAGGGCCTGAAACGCGGCATCGGCTTTTCGGCGTACATTGAGGCGTGCGGCATCGCGCCGAGCCAGGCGGTGGGCTCGCTGGGCGCTGGCGTGGGCCTGTGGGAATCGGCCGAGGTACGGGTCAACCCCACGGGCTCGGTGGAAGTGCTGACGGGCTCGCACAGCCACGGCCAGGGCCACGAGACCACCTTCGCGCAGCTCGTCTCCCAGCGCCTTGGTATCCCCATCGAGCAGGTCACCGTCGTCCACGGCGACACCGACAAGGTGCAGTTCGGCATGGGCACCTACGGCTCGCGCTCAGGCGCCGTCGGCATGACCGCCGTCTACAAGGCCATCGACAAGGTGGTCGTGAAGGCCAAAAAGGTGGCGGGCTTCGTGCTGGAGGTGCCGGAAGAGAGCGTGGACTTCGACGAGGGCATCTTCTCCTCCAAGGCGACAAACAAGACCCTCACTTTCCCCGAGATCGCCCTGCAGGCCTACATCGCCCACAAGTTCACGGGCGCGCAGCTGGAGCCGGGCCTCAAAGAAGGCGCCTTCCACGATCCCACCAACTTCACCTTCCCCTCCGGCGTGCACGTGTGCGAGGTAGAGATCGACCCGGACACCGGTACCACCCGCATCGACCGCTGGACCGCGGTGGACGACTTCGGCACCGTCGTCAATCCCATGATCGTGGAGGGCCAGGTGCACGGAGGCGTGGCTCAGGGTGTGGGCCAGGCCCTGCTTGAGAACGCCCACTACGACAAGACCACGGGCCAGCTCGTCACCGCGAGCTTTATGGACTACGCCATGCCGCACGCGCACGATCTGCCGTCCATCCAGATCGCAATGTCGTCCACGCCCTGCCCTTCGAACCCGCTGGGCATAAAGGGCTGCGGCGAGGCGGGCGCCATCGCCGCGCCGGCCGCCGTCATCAATGCCATCACCGACGCGCTCGGCCACGAGGACATCGCCATGCCGGCGACGCCCCAGGCGGTCTGGCGCGCCGCGCAGAAGTCACCGGCCCGCTTGGCTGCGGAATAAGGGAGCAGGGAGACCCATGTACGCCTTCGAATATCTTCGCGCGGAGTCCTTGGCCGACGCCGCTAAGCAGTTGGCGTCGAAACCCGACGCCAAACTGCTGGCGGGTGGCCACACGCTGCTGCCCACCATGAAGCTCAGGCTGGCGAGCCCAGGGGCGCTCGTCGACCTGGGCCGGGTGGCCGAGCTCAAGGGCATCGACAAGAGCGGCAATGCCCTTGTCATCGGCGCCATGACCACCCACGCCGAGGCGGCGGACTCGGCCGTGGTGAAGTCCTCGATTCCCGGCCTGGCGACGCTGGCGGGGGGTATCGGCGACCCGCATGTGCGCCACCGCGGTACCATCGGCGGCTCGGTGGCCAATAACGACCCGTCGGCGGACTATCCCGCAGCGCTGATGGCCCTCGACGCCACCATCGCCACCAATCGGCGTGAGATCAAGGCCGACGCCTTCTTTAAGGGCCTGTTCGCCACAGCGCTTCAGGACGGGGAGATCATCACACGCATCTCGTTCCCGGTGCCGACCAAGTTCGCCTACGCCAAGTTCCCGAACCCCGCTTCGCGCTACGCCCTGGTCGGCGTGGCCGTCGCGCAGACCGCCGGGGCGGCGCGTGTGGCCGTCACCGGCGCCGGCAACAACGGCGTCTTCCGCCACGCCGCCATGGAGGCGGCGCTCGGCAAGGCCTGGTCGGCCGCCGCCCTCAATGGTATCGCCGCCGACGCCAAGGACATGGTGAGCGACATCCACGGCGATGCCGCCTACCGCGCCCACTTGGTCGGCGTCATGGCCCGTCGCGCCGTGGCCGCCACATGAGGAGGAGGGGGCGGCCAGGATGTGACCCCCAGGGCCGATCGCGCCAACGAGATTAACCGGTCTCCCTCTCCCCGTTGGCGGGAAGAGGGTTCGGTTGAAAGGGAGCAACGAGGGAACACCTCCCAATGGATAGGAAGACACTCTCCGACGCCGATATCACCTCGGTCCGCGCCGTCACCCGACGCACGCTGCTCAGCGCGCTCGGTCTTGGCGCCGGCCTCGCGGCGGCAGCTGCCGCGCATGCCCAGACGAG
>JAFMSC010000337.1 GCA_017353825.1 Hyphomicrobiaceae bacterium
GCCGATCGTTCCCACATTGCAGTGGGGCTTGATGCGGAAGAACTTCTCCTTGGCCACGGGACTTTCCTCATGGGGTCGAGCTCTCGTGCGTTCCTTTCACACGGCCCGAGACACCACGAGAGCTTGCCGGTGCCCGGAGCCGCCTTTGCGTCCGGGCCGGCAATCGACTTGGTCAGATGGGACGGTCGGTCAGGCCCGGGGCAAAGCCGTAGCGGTCGCGGGGGAGGGAGCCCGCATCATCGAGTCCAGCGATGACCAAGACCGCCGCATGGGAGGTGCGCTTCCGGGGATACCATTCGCGAGGAGCAGAAGACGAGGCGCTATTAACCATGTCGCGCGCACATTGCAAGCACGATCTGCGATCGTACTATTCCGGCCGGCATTTTTCCGGTCGACATTTTCCGGCCGACATTTTCCGGCCGACATGTTTCGCAGGGACCCGGGATGTTTCGCAGGGACCCGACATTTTTGGCAGGGAGGAAGCCGCCGTCTTGGCAGTAAGAAGGAGGGGCGCCGTCTGCTTCGGGAGGGGGACGATGACGGCGCCCCGATTGCCACCTTGACCCGTTGGGGGGAAAGGCCAAATCGCCCGGGGGGAGCGGGCGCGGTGGCTCACACAGGAAACGTCGGTGAGCCGTCTCCGGTTCCGCACGAATGCAAGCTAAGGCCTTGCGGTGCCCAAGGAGTTGGAAACGGTGTTTACGCTGTTTTCGGTCGGGATTTCCCATTAATGAACTTCGTGGGCGGCGCCTTGCTCTGGTCGCACTTGGTTAGGCTAGTTCGATGCGGCCGGCGGCGGCAGCACGAGGCCCCGCCCCAACTCCCACCTGCACGGATCAAGCTCCACGGTTCAAGGTAAATGGCGTCGGACTCAGCCAAAGCCCCTGCTGCCCTCGATCTGGGCGTGATCGGCAACTGCCGCACCGCAGCCCTGCTGGACACCAAAGGCCGCCTGGTCTGGTGGTGCTTCCCGCGCTTCGACGCCGACCCCGTCTTCTCCCGCCTGCTGGCTGGCGACGAGGAGAAGGGATTCTGCGACGTGTGCCTGGAGGGCGCCGTCGCCCACGAAACCGCCTACCTGCGCAACACCGCCATCATCCGCACCACCATCCGCGACGGCGCCGGCAATGCCGTCACGATCACCGATTTCACGCCACGTTTCCGGCGCTTCGAGCGGGTCTTCAACCCGCCTCAGATCTTCCGGCGCATCGAGCCGGCGGGCGGGCTTCCACGCGTCAAGATCAGGGTGAGACCGACGTTCAATTACGGCCAACCACCCGTCAGCCGGGCGCAGGGATCGAACCACATCCGCTACGCCGGCGGCGTCGACACGGTCCGCCTCACCACCGACGCCCCGCTCTCCTACATCGCGCACGAGGCGGCGTTCGCGCTCGTCAAGCCGGTCAACCTCATCCTCGGCCCGGACGAACCGTTCGAGGCCGCAGTGGACCCGTCCGCTCAGGAGTTCCTGGAGCGCACGCGGCAATACTGGCTCGATTGGACGCGCTCACTCGCGGTGCCGCTGGAGTACCAGGCCGACGTGATCCGCGCCGCGATCACCCTCAAGCTCTGCAACTTCGAGGAGACCGGGGCCATCATCGCCGCCCACACCACCTCGATCCCGGAGGCGCCTGGCTCACAGCGCACCTGGGACTACCGCTACTGCTGGTTGCGTGATGCGTTTTTCGTCATCAAGGCGCTCAATCGCCTCGGCACCACGCAGACCATGGAAGAGTACATCCACTACATCACCAACATCGCGGTGGAGGCCGAGCGCCCGCTGCGGCCGGTCTACGGCATCGTGTCGGTGGACCCGCTGGAGGAGCGCTTCGCCACCGACCTGGCGGGCTTCCAAGGCATGGGGCCGGTTCGCATCGGCAACCAGGCGGCCGAGCAGCTGCAGCACGATTCCTACGGCAGCGTAATCCTGGGCGCCGCGCAGATGTTCATCGACGAGCGCTTGCCCCGCATGGGCGACGCGGCCCTCTTCCGCCGCCTGGAGCCGCTGGGCGCCCAGGCGCGGCGCTTCGCCTTCGAGCCCGACGCGGGCCCATGGGAGTATCGGCGGCGCCAGCGCGTGCACACCCATTCGGCCACCATGTGCTGGGTGGCTTGCGATCGGTTGGCGAGCATCGCTCACCGGCTGGGCCTAACCGACCGCACCCACTACTGGCGCGAGCAGGCCAACCAGCTGCGTACCCAGATCCTGACGCGAGCCTGGAACGAGCGCCTGGGCGCGATCGCCGGCGCGCTCGACCATGACGAGCTCGACGCCAGCGTTCTGTTGCTGCCCGACCTCGGCCTCCTGCCCGCCACCGACCAGCGCTTCGCGCGCACCTGTGACATCATCGGCAAGGAGCTGATGCGCAACGGCTTCATCATGCGCTACGTGGCCGAGGACGACTTCGGCCTGCCCGAGACCGCCTTCCTCGTCTGCCAGTTCTGGTACATCGACGCCCTCGTCGGGCTCGGCCGCAAGGAGGAAGCGCGACAGTTGTTCAGCGATCTCCTCGCGCGGCGCAACGCCTTCGGCCTGCTGTCGGAGGACATCCACCCGCTAAGCGGGGAGCTCTGGGGCAACCTGCCGCAGACCTATTCCATGGCCGGTATAGTGAACACCGCGCGCATCCTATCCCGCAGTTGGCAGGAAGCTTGGGTAACCTCGTAGCGATTTTGGCGGCGGCAGCGCGAGGGAGCCGCCGTCGAGCCGGAACCATGGCGCTGGGCAGGAGTTGTGCGCAGTAAAGTTGCGGCTGGGAGGAAGACGCGTGGGGCCGAAGAGGGCTCCGGCGTGCCTACGGCTGACCGGACCCTCTGTCGCAAGTCTGCAAGAGAGGCGGTCCCAGCATGAGCCGCGTCGTTCTCGTCTCCAATCGCGTTATGGACCTGCGCAAGGCTGCGCAGGCCGGCGGCGTGGCCGTGGCGCTCGCGCACATCGTGCGCACACGGCCTTCGCTCTGGTTCGGCTGGTCGGGCGAAGTCAAGCCGGCCGAGGAGGCAGCCGTCCCCACCCAGACGGGGCGCATGGTCACGGTGCCGCTCTCGCCCACCGAGCATGAGCGCTACTACCTGGGCTACGCCAACTCGGTGCTCTGGCCGGTCTTTCACAACCGCCTCGACGTGGCCCAATTCGAGGCAGGCTACTTCGAGCAGTACATCGAGGTTAACCGGCGGCTGGCCTCGCTCCTGCAACCGCTCATCCGCGCCGAGGACGTGATCTGGGTGCACGATTACCACCTGATCCCGCTGGCGGTGGAGCTGAGGCGGCTCGGGGTTCTCAACCGCATCGGGTTCTACCTGCACATCCCGTTCCCGCCCTGGCAGACCTTCATCGCGCTGCCCGAGCACGCCCAGCTTGCGCGCTGCCTTGCTGCCTACGACCTCGTCGGCCTGCAGACGATGGCGGATGTGTCGAACCTGCTCGACTACCTGGCGAACGGCGTGCACGGAAGCGTCACGCCGGACGGGCGCATCCGCATGTTCGACCGTCTCCTGACTGTCGCGAGCTTTCCAATCGGCATCGACGTGGCGGATTTCACGAGGACCGTGCGCGACGTAGCGCTCGTCCAGGGACGCGGCATGCGACGCATCATCGGCGTGGACCGACTGGACTACACCAAGGGCCTGCCGCAGAAGTTCAAGGCCTTCGGGCAGTTCCTGGAATCGAACCCGCAGTACCGCCGGCAGGTCGTGTTGACGCAGATCGCGCCGCCCACCCGCGAGAACGTGGGGGCCTACGCCGACATCCGCCAGCAGCTGGAAACGCTCGCCGGCTCGATCAACGGTTGCTTCGGCGAACTCGACTGGGTGCCAATCCACTATATCCATCGCGCCGCCCCGCGCCGCCGGCTCACCGCCATCTACCGGTCCTCGCGCATTGCGCTCGTCACACCGCTGCGCGACGGCATGAACCTGGTGGCGAAGGAATACGTCGCCTCCCAGGACCCTGAGGACCCCGGCGTTCTGATCCTGTCGCGCTTCGCCGGCGCCGCCGAAGAGCTGGCGCAGGCGCTGATCGTCAATCCTTACGACATCTACGCCACCGCCGAGGTCGTCCGCGCGGCCTTGGAAATGCAGCTTGACGAGCGGCGCGCGCGCCATCGGGCGCTGATGGCGGTGATCGAGAAGTCGGATCTGGCAGAGTGGTGCAACTCCTTCTTAAGGGCGCTTTCACGAGCGTCGGCGAATAATGATCCCACCACCTGGACCCAGCCTGAGTCCATTCGCCGGGCCATGGAGAGGCTGAGCCAGTCGGTTCACACGTCGCCTTCGGACCCAACGGAACGTGGGCCCCAGGCGGCGCCGACGCCCACATACCCGTGTTAGCATTTGAATGAACGCAGATCTTGCGCCGCACGCGTTCTCTCTCCCCGCGCCGGTGGAGCGGGTAACAGGCTTGGTGATGCAGGGCGAGCGGGGGATCAGCGCCGGGAGAGGGAGAACCACATGAAAGCCCTGACGGTGGGGGGCGCCATGTTCGATACGGTCGCCATCATCGCCGACGATCGCATCGAGCGCATGACCATGCTCAACGCCGATACCTCGTTCCTGCTGCTGGAGGAGGGTCGCAAGACCGAGGCGCTAGAGGTCTCCGCCCACGTGGGCGGCGGGGCGGTCAACGCGGCTGTGGCCATGTCCCGCCTCGGCTTCGACGTGGCCACTCTCGTCAAGCTGGGCCGCGACGAGCGCGCGGAGGCGGTGCTGAGCCACCTCATGCGCGAGGGCGTCTCCACGCGCTGGGTGGTGCGCGACGGCCGCGCCCCCACGGGAGCCTCGGTGCTCATCTCCTCGCACGACCGCAACGCGGCCATCTTCACCTTTCGCGGGGCCAACACGCTGCTCGATGAAAGCGACCTGCGCCAGGAGGCGTTCGGCGTCGACGTGGTCTATATCTCTTCGCTCAGCAACGAGTCGGCCGACACTTTTCCCGCCATCGTCGCCCGCGCCAAGGCGCACGCGGCGATCGTCGCCACCAATCCGCGCGTGCGGCAGCTCTCCTCGCGCGGCGCCGCGTTCCAGGAGGCGTTGACCGACATCGACATCCTGGCCATCAACCGCTCGGAGGCCGACGTGCTGGTGCCCGGCCTCGTGGCCCGCTTCGGCGAGGGCGGGCACTCGCTGCCGCTGGCGCCTGGCGAGAC
>JAFMSC010000632.1 GCA_017353825.1 Hyphomicrobiaceae bacterium
CGACAGCTCTCGCAGGATCTACTGAGGGTCGGGCTGTCATCCTCAGGCCACCGCTTGCCCCCCTCTGCACCCTCTCACGCCCGCCCCTGTCTGACATGTCCGGTGCCTCAGGCGAGCAGCGGCACGACGCGGTTGAGAATCGCATGCGCCACTGCATGTTTGCTCATCAATGGCAGCTGGTCCCGTTCCCCAGTGACCTGCAGGATCGTGACGCGGTTGGTGTCCACGGCAAACCCAGCGTCTGCGGCACAGGATCTTTGCGACACCGGACTATTGCAGTACGGTGCAAGGCAAACACGAAGACCAATTTGGACGTGCGGAGGGGCCATGCTGTTGGGCGTAGTGGTGCATCGCGCACTGATAAGCGTGGGTGTGGCGGTCGGTATCGCAGCGGGGAGCGCAGAAGGCTTCGGCCTTCCGGTCGGCGGGGCGGCGAGCGTTGCCGTTCCGATAACGGTGCAAGATGGTGCGGTCGTGCTCGTCCAGTCATCCCCGCTGCCTCCGCCTCGTGGAACGTCGTCGGCGGCGCCGCCCTGCAAGGAGCAGGCGCGACCGAAGCCCGAGAGCGAGAAGCGGCAGCGCAGGGTCACGCCGTGTGGCCCCGGGCTCGCTCCCTGTCCGAAGAGGAGAAAGGACCCGCCAGGAGGAGCAAGTGTGGGCCAGGGCTCAATCCCTGTTCCAAACACTAAGCGCGGCACAAAATGTTGCGGCCCCACCAGGCCCGGAACCTCGAGGTTCTGAGGGCCGCCCGCACCGGCCTGGTGAGGCGGAGGCTGGTAGGCTTACGCGGCCAACAATCGGCTGTTCGTCGATGCCGTGATTTATCAATACCGGACGGGCATCCCCTGGGTGACCTGCCGGAGCGATACGGCAAGTGGAAGGCGACCCATTGGCGATATCGCCGGCGGTGAAAGAGCGGTGTGTTTGCACGAAATTTTCGAGACATTGGCGCGCGATGCCGACAACGAGTTCATGATGCTCGACGCAACCATCGTGCGCGCCCATCAGCACAGCGCCGGCGCCCCAACAAAGACGGCGCGGACCAAGCCAAGGGCCGCTCGCGCGGTGGGTCTGACGACGAAGATCCACGCCGTCGTCGATGCGCTCGGCAACCCAGTCGCGCTCTCGATCACGCCGGGGCAGGCTGCGGACATTACGCAAGCCGCCCCGCTGATCGATGAGGTCGAGACGGGACCCACCATCGCCGACAAGGGCTACGACTTCGACGCGCTCGAGGACACGCTTAAGGAGCGTGGGATCACGCCCGTCATCCCCTCGAAGGCGAACCGCAAGGAGCCGCGCAAAACGGACTTCGCCCTCTATCGGGAATGTGGTTCGCCCGCGCCTGCGCAGCCCGCTCGGCCGGACGCGGCTCTTGCGAAGGGGGCGGCTGCCGGCTTTGTAATCGGCGTGCAAGGGAGGGCCCCAGCGATCAGCCCCTCAGCGCTGAAGTCCATGCGGGAAAAGACCGGCTGAACATCGGGCGTCGAACACAGGTGCCGCTGGCAGCAGTTGCGCAGGAGATCAACCCCCTCGTCAGAGGGTGGATTGGCTATTATGGGTCCTACAATCCGTTCGGTCCTAGCTGCTACGG
>JAFMSC010000338.1 GCA_017353825.1 Hyphomicrobiaceae bacterium
CGGCACCCCCCGCCCCCGCAGCCCCCCCGCCGGGGCCCCTCAGACGCCACCGCCGCGCCTTCCGCGTGCTCGACGGCGGCCGCAAGGAGGACTGAATTAGGACCGAATGCGGCGCTAGAGTGCGCTTCAGATGCAGGATGCCGCCGGGAGGGCGGCATGCCGCGCGTCCGAGCGACGGGGATCCCAAATGCGGACACGGATTAGGGCTTAATTAAGTCAGGCGGGGTCATAATGGGGCACTTCAAGCGAAAACGTGTCCTCGTCGTTCGGCTGATCTGTGCCGCAGCGCCGGGAGGGTCCCGCCGGCGCCTGCACGGCGGTGTTGAGGGTGAATGCGGTGGAGTTCAAGGTGGCCATCAGATCGAGTGCACTTGTTGTTGCGTCCATGGTGCTTGCGAGCACCGATCCGGCTTTCACTGAGCCCGCCGCGGCGCCCATCCCGATGCGGGTCTTCGGCCCGGCCCAGCCGCCCTACGGTTTCATCGCCTTCTGCGAGCGCATGCCGCGGGAGTGCATGCAGGGGCCGCAGGAGGAACAGCGCTTCGATCTGACCGCCGAGCGGCGCACGCAGCTCGAAATCGTGAATACGGCTGTTAACCACGAGATCCAGCCCGTAACCGACATGGATCTCTACGGGGTGGCCGACTTCTGGACCATCCCCAAGCGCCAGGGCGACTGCGAGGACTACGTGCTGCTTAAGCGCAGTCGGCTGATGGAGATGGGCTGGCCGGCGAGCGCGCTCCTGATCACCGTGGTGCGCGACGAGCGGGGCGACGGCCACGCGGTGCTGACGGCGCGCACGCAGCAGGGTGATTTCATCCTCGACAACAAGACCGACGAGATCAAGCCCTGGTACCACGTACCCTACCGGTTCGTCATGCGTCAGTCCTACCTCAATCCGCGCGTCTGGCTGTCGCTCGACCCCAAGGAGCGCCACCAGTCCATGCCGCTGGCCGGCGTGAAGTCCGGGCCGTGAGGGTGTTGGCGGGATTTGCGGCGCGGCCCGCAAGCTGGCGATCTGCGCGCCAAATGGCGGATTTGGGCCGCCGGCCTAATCCCTCCTACGGCAGCTGCGTGCGTAGGCCTGCCAACGCTCGATGTAGGTGAGCACCCCGTCGCGCATGATGGCGAGGTCGCGCTCCGTCACCTGGCGAACGATCCTGCCAGGCGCTCCAACCACGACGGAGCGGGGCGGGAGCACCTTCCCCTCGGGAATGACCGCACCCGCCCCCACCAGACACTCCTCGCCTATCACCGCTCCGTTCAGCACGATGGCGCCCATCCCGATGAGGCCGCCGCGGCCGATGCTGCAGCCGTGCAAGACCACCCTGTGGCCGATGGTGGCCTCGGCGCCAATGGTCAGCGGGAAGCCCGGATCGGTGTGCAGCACGCAGAGGTCCTGCACGTTGGCGCGTGCGCCGATCGTGATCGGCTCGTTGTCGCCGCGCGCCACGGTGCCGTACCAGACGCTGGCGTCCTCCTCGATCGTCACGCGGCCGGTGAGGACCGCGCTCTCGGCCACCCAGAAGCGACCGTTCGCCGGCACCGCCACCCGGTGGCCGTCGAAGTCATAGAGCGGCATCAGCGCCTACCCCAGTCGCCGTTGGCGCCGGCCTCTTCACGCGTCCTCCAGGTCCATTTCCAGGATGGCCATCTGGAACTGGTAGCACAGCTCCCCGTCTTCCTCCTCACGGGTGATCGTGCCGATGAACTCGTCCCCGACGTACACCTCGGCCGAGTCCTTGATCTTGGGACGTGCCCGCACCGACAGGGTCTTGGCGCCAAACACCTTGCGCAGATAGGTCTGCACCTTCACGATTTCTCGCGGTTCCACTGGCTATCTCCTGACTGCCCCTGACTACCCCTGGCTGCCCTAGCAGCAGCCGCAGTCGTCGGGGGCGAAGCGTTGGTCCATGGTGCGGGCCGGTTCCGGGCAGCGGGCCGGGCCGATCTCCTTGGCGGGCACGCCCGCAACCGTGGTGCGCGGCGGCACCTCCTTGAGGACGACGCTGCCCGCACCCACGACCGAGCAGTCGCCGACTTTGATGTTGCCCAATACCTTCGCGCCAACGCTTAACAGAACGTTGGCGCCGATCTTGGGATGGCGGTCGCCGGTCTCCTTGCCGGTGCCACCCAGCGTAACGTTCTGGAGGATCGAGCAGCTGTCGCCGACCACCGCCGTCTCGCCGATGACGATGCCGGTGCCATGGTCCAGCATGATGCCGATACCGATGCGGGCAGCCGGATTGATGTCGACGGCGAAGATGCGCGAGCTCTGGCTCTGGAGGTAAAGGGCGAAGTCCCGCCGGCCCCGCTTCAAGAGCTCGTGCGCAAAGCGATGGGTGACCAGCGCGTGGAAGCCCTTGAAATAGAGCAGCGGTTCGATGTAGCGGCTGCACGCCGGATCGCGATCGTACACGGCAGCCAGATCGGCACGAAAGGCGCGGCCGAGCTCGGGATGCTCGGCGAGCACCTGGCCAAAGGTCTCCGCGATCAGCCCCGCATCCACGTCGGAGTGGTCGAGCCGCTGCGCCAAGCGGTGGCACACGGCATCCTCCAGCCGGTCCTTGCTCAGGATCGTGGCATAGAGGAAGCCCGCCAGCGCCGGCTCAGCGCGCACGGCCTCCTCGGCCTCGCGCCGCACCTCGGTCCAGATGGGATCGACCGTGGCAACGGGGGAGATGTGGGCAGTCTGGAGCGAACGAGCCATAGCTGTCTCCAGGTTTCCGGGATCAGGGTCCAGGGAGAGCGATCGAACCCTGAGGCGCATCTTGCAGGTAGATTGGCGCGTGGACCAAGTCAATGTCGGGGATTGGGTCAGGGATTAGGTCAGGGATTGGGGACCGGTGACGACGGGTGAGGTTTCCGCGCGCTTCGTAGGGGCCTTCAACCCCCTGTCTCGTCCCCTAGCCTTTGCGTTCGCCCTCGATCTGGGCCACCGCCTGGGCCAGGAAGTCGGCCATCGCGCGGCGCAGCTCGGCGTCCGAGACGGCCACACCCTTTGCATCGAAGTCCTTGCGAACCTTCTGGAAAACATCCTCGTCGCCCTTCATCGTCAGGTCCGCCTTGCGCAGCGCCTTCACGTACTCGTCCACGCCCGGACCGGTGATCGCGAGCTTGGCCGCTGCCCATGTGCCCAAGAGCCGGTTGCGGCGCTGCTTGGCCCTGAACTTGAGCTCCTGGTCGAGGGCAAATTTCTTCTCAAACGACTTCTCGCGCTCATCAAAGGTGGTCATGCAATTTCTCCGTGGGGGCGGTGTTCGCCAAGTGTTCCGGGGCTTCCTGGGGCTCAAGGTCCGTCCAGGTCCCGTGCACCTGGGCCTTGCCATAGCTCGATCAAGGGGCGGAAAGCAACGCATGCCGATGCCGACCCCGGCCGGCACCAAGGCGACCGTCGCAAGGGGGCGCCTTGGCGTTGTTTCCGGCCGGGCGTTCGGGTAGTGTCCAGCCGGCCTGCGTTGCCGGTCAGGGCCTCGTTGTGCGCCGCAGCACCAGAACACGACGCAACGTCAGGAAGCAATTTCCCTCTCTGCCCACCCACACCGTTCCACGAGGACAACAAGAAATGAACAAGCGGCGTCGCGTGTATGAGGGCAAGGCGAAGGTGCTCTACGAGGGCCCGGAGCCTGGCACGCTCATCCAGCACTTCAAGGACGACGCGACCGCGTTCAACAACAAGAAGCACGCCCTCATCGAAGGCAAGGGCGTCCTCAACAACCGCATCTGCGAATACATCTTCCTGCGGCTCGGGGAGATCGGCGTGCCCACTCACTTCCTGCGCAGCCTCAACATGCGCGAGCAGCTGATCCGCGAGGTGGAGATCATCCCGCTGGAGGTGGTGGTGCGCAACGTCGCAGCCGGCTCGCTGGCGCAGCGCTTGGGGCTGGAGGAAGGCAAGCCGTTGCCGCGCCAGATCGTGGAGTTCTACTACAAGAACGACGAGCTGGGCGACCCGATGGTCACCGAGGAGCACATCACGGCCTTCGGCTGGGCCACACCGCAGGAGATCGACGAGATCTTAGCATTGGCGCTGCGCATCAACGACTTCCTGGTGGGCCTGTTCCTCGGCATCGGCATCAGGCTGGTGGACTTCAAGATCGAGTTTGGGCGCGAGTGGGACAACGAGCAGATGCGCATTGTGCTCGCTGACGAGATCAGCCCGGACTGCTGCCGGCTGTGGGACATCGCCACTTCCGACAAGCTCGACAAGGACCGGTTTCGCCGCGACATGGGCGGCGTGCTCGAAGCCTATCAAGAAGTGGCGCGGCGCCTCGGCGTGCTCGCAGGCAGCCCGCGCCCAAGGGGGAGCGGACCGGTGCTGGTCAGCTCTAAGCCGAATTGAGGGTGGTCAGCTACCCGCCATACCGAAGGCCGAGCCCCGCAGGAGCGAGGCTATCCCGGACCCCGCGAGGCGCCTGGAACCTCGTTAAGGTCGGGATCGGACCGCCGCTCGCCTTCCGCCGGCGTCGGTCGGTCCGCGAAGCGGGGCGGGAAGGGATCGAATGGTGAGGGCCAACATCAAGATCACCCTGAAGGCAGGGGTGCTGGACCCGCAAGGCAAGGCCATTGAGCACGCCCTCAAGAGCCTGGGCTTTAAGGGCGTCAACGAGGTACGCCAGGGCAAGTACATCGAGGTCGAGCTGGCCGAGAGCGACGAGTCGCTGGCGCGCGAGCAGGTGGACAGGATCTGCCGCGAGCTCCTCGCCAATGCCGTGATCGAGAAGTACGCTTACGAGATTGTGGGGTGATGAGAGTGGGTTGCCGGATGGTCTTTCGCGGGCTCATTGCAGCTGGTGTCGCGCTCGGCTTGGTTCCGGGCCTCGTTCAGGGCCTGGTTCCGGGCCGAGTTCCGGGGTTCATGGCGCTCGCAGCGCCGCCCGCCGCTGCCCAAGCGGCCGCCCAGACCGCACCCTTTGAGAACAAGGACTTCCACTATGCGGTGGCGCTGCCGGCCGGGTGCCGGCAGGAGGAGGGCCCCGGCACGATCGACATGGTGTGTGCGCCCGATTTCGACGCCGAGAAAAGCGCCGTCGTGAGCAACGCCGCCGCCCTCGTCCTGAGCGTGGCGGCCGAGCCCGCGGCCACCGAGGGCGACACCAGCATCG
>JAFMSC010000633.1 GCA_017353825.1 Hyphomicrobiaceae bacterium
CGGCGCCGACGCAGCCGAGGTGCTGCCCGCGCGGGGTCAAGCGCTGATCGGCGTTGTCGGCGCGCAGGCGCAGCCGGTACTCGGCGCGCGAGGTGAACATACGGTAGGGCTCGGAGACCCCCCGAGTGACGAGGTCGTCGATCATGACGCCAAGGTAGCCGTCGGCACGCGATACCACGAACTCACGAGGGTCGCCCGCGGCCTTCAGGGCGGCATTGACTCCGGCGGCCAGGCCCAGGGCGCCGGCCTCCTCGTAGCCCGTGGTGCCGTCGATCTGGCCGGCCAGGAACAAGCGCGGGAGCCGCTTCACCTCGAGTGTTGGCAGCAGTTCTCGTGGGTCCACGTAGTCATACTCGATAGCGTAGCCGAAACGCTTCACCACCACCTTCTCCAGGCCTGGGATGGTGCGCAGGAAGCAATCCTGCACTTCGGCGGGGAGCGAGGTGGAGATGCCGTTGGGATAGATGGTGTCGTCGTCGACGCCTTCGGGCTCCAGGAAGATCTGGTGTCCGGTCCGGTCGGGGAAACGGACCACCTTGTCCTCAATGGAGGGGCAGTAGCGCGGGCCAACGCTTTCAATCTGACCCGTGTACATGGGGGCGCGGCCAAGGTTGGCACGGATCACGGCGTGGGTAACTTCGGTGGTGGCGGTGATGCCGCACGCCACTTGGCGGTTGGCGATACGGGCGGTGAGAAACGAGAAGGGCACGGGGTCGGCATCGCCGAGCTGCATCTTGAGCGAGGCCCAGTCGATGGAGCCCTTGGCGAGGCGGGCCGGTGTGCCGGTCTTGAGACGACCGAGGCGGACGCCGAGAGCGAGGAGGCGGTGGGAGAGCCCGTTCGCCGGCGACTCGCCATGCCGGCCGCCCGGCGTCTTCTCCTCACCGCGGTGGATGAGGCCGCGCAAGAAGGTGCCGGTGGTGAGGACCACTGCGCCAGCCTGGATGGAACGGCCGTCCCCGGTGACGATGCCAGCCCCGGCACCGTTCTCGACGATGAGGTCCTCGACCCCGGCTTCGACCACGGTCAGGTTCGGCGTAGCCCTGATCGCCGCCTGCATGGCGGCCTTGTAGAGCTTGCGGTCGGCCTGCGCCCGCGGCCCCTGGACCGCGGGTCCGCGTGAGCGATTGAGCAGACGGAACTGGATCCCCGCGGCGTCCGCCACGCGCCCCATCAGCCCATCGAGCGCATCGATCTCGCGTACCAGGTGTCCCTTGCCGAGCCCGCCCACGGCCGGATTGCACGACATCTCGCCGATGGTGTCCAACCGGTGCGTGACAAGCGCCGTCCGCGCACCCATGCGCGCCGCCGCAGCCGCAGCCTCGCAGCCCGCATGGCCTCCGCCGACCACGATGATGTCGAATGTCTGCCCTAGGGTGCTCAAGGTCGGTCCCCACGAAGCAAGATTCTGAGAGCGCGCTGGAAACTAGCCAAGGTGGCGGACCCAGTCAAAAGCCACCCTTGGCGGTCGTGCCGGCCTCGTCTTGGCAGGTCGCGCCGGTCCGCCCCGGCTTCTTGGCTCCTCTCGCCTCCTCTGGCCTCCCCCTACGCTCCTCCTGGCTCCTCCTGAGGGCCATGGGGATCGTCCGC
>JAFMSC010000339.1 GCA_017353825.1 Hyphomicrobiaceae bacterium
CCGCAGCTTCCCTGCGGGCGATGCCTCGGCCAAGGCCCAGATGACGGTCGCCTGGATGCTGGAGGAGGTGGGCGAGGTCGAGCACGATCTGGCGCTCGCCATGCTGACCCACGTCCTGAGCGGTACGCCGGCCTCTCCTTTGCGCAAGGCCCTGATGGACTCGGGGCTATGCGAGGACGCGAGCGGCTGGTTCGACGACAGCCTGCGCCAGAGCGTTATGAGCATCGGCCTGCGCGGCATCGACGCCGCCAACCGCAACAAGATCGAGGCGCTGATCCTCGATACGCTGGCCCGTCTCGCCAAGGACGGCATCGACCGGGCGGCCGTCGAAGCCTCGCTCAACACCTTCGAATTCAGCTTGCGCGAGCGCAACACCGGCTCGTTCCCGCGCGGGCTCGCACTCATGCTGCACGCGCTGAACTACTGGCTACACGGCCGCGACCCATTGGGGCCGCTCGCCTTCGAGGCGCCGCTTGCGCGCATCAAGTTGCGTGTGACCGCCCAAGAGCGCTATTTCGAGGCGCTGATCGAGCGCCATCTCGTTGCCAACACGCACCGCACGTCCGCTGTCGTCACGCCAGACCCTGCCCAGGGGCAAGAGGAGGCGGCCGAGGAGCAGGACCGCCTTGCCGCGGCGCGCGCCCGCATGAGCAATGCCGAGATCGCGTCGGTGATGGAGAGCACGCGCGCCCTCAAGCTCGCCCAGGAGACCGCGGACACGCCAGAGGCGCTGGCCACCATCCCGAGCCTCACGCTCGGCGACCTGCCGCGCAACAACAAGCCGATCCCGCGCGTTGTCACGGAGGTGGCGGGCACGCGCGTGCTGTTCCACGAGCAACCGACCAACGCTATCGTCTATCTCGATCTCGGGCTCGATCTGCATGCCCTGCCGCCCGACCTCCTGCCGTACGTGGAGCTGTTCGGGCGGGGGCTCCTGGAGACAGGCGCCGCCGACCAGGATTTCGTTGAGCTGTCGCAGCGCATCGGCCGGTTCACCGGCGGCATTAGCGCCCGGCCGTGGACATCGAGCGTGATCGGCTCGAGAACGGCCGCGGCGCGGCTGTTCCTGCGCACCAAGGTGATGCCTGACCGCACCGACGAGCTGATGTCGATCCTGCTCGACGTGCTGCTCACGGCGCGCCTCGACAACCGCGAGCGCATCCAACAAATCGTGCTGGAGGAGAAGTCGCAGCTGGAATCGGCGCTGGCATTCGCCGGCAGCCACTTCGCGGCCCTGCGTCTGCGCTCAGGACTGAGCGAAGCGGCGTGGGCCTCCGAAGAGATGGGTGGCGTCGCCTACCTCGCGTTCCTGCGCGGGTTGGCGGACAGCATCGTCAAGGACTGGGGCGGGGTGCAGAGGGCGCTGGAGCGCGTGCGCGATATCCTCGTCAGGCGCGGCGCGACGATCTGCAACGTCACCACGGATGCGGCGGGCTGGGCGCGCTTCGAGCCGAAGCTGGCCCAGTTCCTGCGCCAGCTGCCGGACGGCCTTGCGGCGACTGCCGCTTGGCCGGTCCCTGCGGGGCCGCGCTCGGAGGGGCTCACGATCCCCGCCAAGGTCAACTATGTGATCAAGGGTGGCGACCTCCGTCGGCTGGGTGCGGAGCCCAATGGCGCCGCGGCCGTCGTCCAGCACTACCTCAACACCACGTGGCTGTGGAACAAGGTGCGCGTGCAGGGCGGGGCCTACGGGGGCTCGTGCGCGCTCGACCGGCACTCCGGCGTCTTCAACTTCTCGTCCTACCGCGACCCGAACCTGGTGGAGACGCTGGATGTCTACGATCGCACCGGCGCCTTCCTGCGCGAGACCGAGATCAGCGAGGCGGAGCTCGTCAAGAGCATCATCGGTGTTATCGGCCGCATCGACCACTACAAGCTGCCTGACGCCAAGGGCTTTGCGTCGACGCTGCGCTACCTGATCAACGACACCGACGACAGCCTGCAGCGCTACCGCGACGAGGTCCTGTCCGCTCGGCCCGAGCACTTCCGCGCCTTCGGCAACACGCTCGATGCCCTGGCCGAGACGGCCGAGGTGGTGGTAATGGGCTCGCCTGAGGCCATTGCCGCCGCCAACGCCAAGCGCCAGGGGCTGCTGACCGTGACCAAAGTGCTGTGATCGGTGCAATCGGCTAACGACCGATTGGCCTATGCTCCCCTTCCCACCTTGAGCCGCGCAAGCGAACTCCCCGCCGGCCCTCCTTCCACCAGGGGCCGAGGCGGGAACCGCCCGAGCGAGCGAAGGCGGTCGTACATGACGATGGCGCCGGCCATCGCCAGGTTGATGCAGAAGCTCGTGGGGATGCGCACGACATAGTCGCAGCGCGCAACCAGCTCCGGCGACAGCACCCCGCGCTCCCGCCCCAGCACATAGGCGGCACAGCGCGGGTGCTGGAAGCTCGGCAGGTCGATGGCATCCTCGAGCAGCTCCACGCCGACAAGCCGACAGCCCGCCGGCAGCACCAGCTCCGCTGGGCTAGCCCAGTTGTAATGCGGCAGGTGCTGCGCGCCCTTGGAGGTATCCGCACGAGCCTCCAGCGCGGCGTAGGTCGCCCCGATGGTAAACGTGAAACTCGCGCCGAAGCCATGCGCGGAGCGCATCAGGTTGCCAAGGTTGAGCGCCTTGGAGATGCGCTCCACGCCGATGCCGAAATAGCCGCGGGCGGGCAGGGAGGAGCTGGGCTCGGGCGGCATGGGCTGCGCCTCGTGGCTGGCACTGGGTCGACGGTCGCTTGACGCTCGGCGGTTTAAGACGCCGGTAAGTGGCGGGCAAGACGGCTCGAATGGGGCAAACCGGCATGCATGATCCGGGGTTGCCGCTGCTGCGATCCATCGGTCAAGCAGGCAAGCGCGGCTGCCGGTCCATGGGGCGACACCCATGGGCGACATGGCATAAGCGCCACGGCATGGGCGCCACGGCATGGGCGCCATGGGATGGGCGCCATGGGAATGGGCGCCACGGGATGGGCACCGTGGATGGTCGCCAGTCAGCGCCGGCGCGGCGATCACGGCGCCCATGATGTAGGAGGCCGTGACCCGCACCGCGAGGCCGACGATCCACACGATGGCGGCCGTGAAGATGGCGGTGAGCAACAGGCTGCCCCTGGCGTAGCCGATGATGATGTCGGCGAAGCGCTGGGCCAGGCCCGTCAGCGTCACCGCGCCGACGATGATGCCGGCGGTGGCGCAGGTGGCGGCCGCGTTGAGCACGCCCGTGGTGCCCTTCCTCATGGCGGCGGCAAACCGGTCGGAGTAGGCCAACAAGCGCGGCGCGAACAGGCCGAACGCGGCCACCACCGCGGCCGGGACGAAGATGAGAAGCCAGCCGTAGTCGGCGAACAGGGCGAACTGCACCTCGGCCATCTGGGCGGTGCCCAAGCCAAGCGCAATGAGCACATGAGCTCGCCCTTGGGCACCAGGATCTCGTCGGCGCCGCCCTGCTTGCGTGCGTCCACCTCCACCAACACCAGGATGGCGAAGGAGTGGGAGCAGCGCGGGGATCGTCGCCATGACGATCACGTCGAAGTAGGAGATCTTGAGGAACTCGGTGATCAAAAAGGCGGCGGCGCCCAGCACAGGCGGCGAGATGATGGCGCCGAGGCCGCCGGCGGCCAGCAACCCGCCCGCAGCGTTCTTCTCATAGCCGGCCCGTTCCAGGAGCAGATAGGCCACGGTGCCGATGGTGACCCGTGTGGCGACGCCAGAGCCCGACGGGCCGCCCATCAGGAAGGGGGAGAGCACCACACCGCGCGCCCCGCCGAATTGCGCCGGCCGCCCATGGCCGCGAACGCGAAGTCGATGAAGAAGCGCCCGGCGCCCGCGTGCTGCAACACGGCGCCGAAGATCGTGAACAGGATGATGAGACTCGAGGCTACGTCAACGGTGGTACCGAAGATGCCTTCGAGCGTCATGTAGAGGTGGGCGACCAGGTCCTCGATTGCGTCGCCGCGGTGCGTCCAAGGATGCGGCAGGTGGTTGCCGAACAGCGCGCAGAGGATGAAGGCGATTGGAGACGCCCGGCATGATCCAGCCGGTGGCGCGGCGCGTGCCTTCGAGCAGCAGCGCGATGAAGATGGCACCGACGATCCAGTCGGCCGTGGTCGGCATGGTGCCCCGGTCGCCGAGGTCGGGGCCCTGGGCAAGCACATAGGGCATCGTGCCGGCGGCCGCCGCGGCGAATAGGTAGTCCCACCAGCGGATGCGGTCGCGGAAGCGGCGAGCCATGGGGAACAGCAGGAAGCAAAGCACCAGCACCATGCCCACGTGCGCGGGGCGCAGCACGTGGCCGGCACGATCTCGTAGGCGGCGTAGAGGTGGAACAGCGCGACGGCAATGGTGAAGGCGGCGATGGCGATGCCGATAACGCCGCCCAGGCGGTTGAGCGCGCCCTCCTCCTCCTCGACGTAGCGCTCGATCTGCGCCTGCGCGTCCTTGGTGAGGCCCGCGGCGTGTGAGCGAGGAGATGGACTCCGCCTTCGGTGGGGTATCGTCCACGCGCGCTCCCTCCCGGGGCTTTGACCTTGCCGGCGGTCCGTGCTTGACCGGTCATTCGTAGCTGGGCCGCCATGCTATACGCGCGCCCTGGGTGCGGACACGATCCCCAAGGTCGCATGACGGGTTGGCATGGGTCGGCCCGGGCCGGCCTGGACTGGCCTTTCTGGGAGACAGGACATGGATGCTCCAGCGTTACCGGACCGCGCCCGTGTCGTGGTGATCGGCGGCGGCATCATCGGCGCCTCGGTGGCCTACCATCTGGCGCACATGGGCTGGACGGACGTGGTGCTGCTGGAGCGGGATCGGCTCACCTCCGGCACCACCTGGCACGCGGCGGGGCTGATGGTCACGTTCGGCTCCACCTCGGAGACCTCAACCGAGCTCAGAAAGTACACGCGCGACCTCTACCGGAGGCTGGAGGCGGAGACCGGGCAGGCGACCGGCTTCATGCCCGTCGGCTTCATCGAGGTGGCTGCCGATGCCGACCGGCTGGAGGAGTACCGACGCGTGGCTGCCTTCAACCGCTTCTGCGGCGTGGACGTGGAGGAGATCTCGCCCGCCGAGGTGAAGGGGCTGTTCCCGCTGGCGAAGGTGGGCGACATCC
>JAFMSC010000340.1 GCA_017353825.1 Hyphomicrobiaceae bacterium
CATGCCGGCGCGAATGATGTCGACGTTGGAGTCGTTGAAGTTGATCCACTCAAGCCGCACTGTGCTTGAATTGGTGATCTTGCCCTCAACGCCGAGGCCGACGACCAACTCGGCGTTGCTGTTGCCGCCGTTGCCGTTACCGTTACCCTCACCTTTGCTGCCGCCGCCGCCGCCGCCCTCGTTGATCACGCCGATGCCGGCCGTGCCGTACGCGAGGATGCCGGGGCTCATCAGGAAGCCGAGGCGGCCCCGCACGGTCCCAATAAAGTCGATGTTGTCCGAGTCAGCGAAGTCGATGTCGCCCTCGAGGCTGTACACCATCTTGCCGCTCTGCCAGTTACGGCCGAGCTGGACGCCACCCACTAGGTCGCTGTTATTCCCTCCGCTGTCGATGGTGCCGAGGTTCACGCCCGCATAGACACCGTTCCACGTCCACGGGGTGCCGCCCCAATCGCCGGGCCCGTCGGCGGCCGCCAGCGTGGCTCCCCCCGCCAGGCCCGCTGCCGCGGTCAACGCCAACAGACTGCTACGCCACATGGTCATCACTGATCACTCCCCTCGTGTGTGAGCTTCGGTGCCCCACACCGATCAAGTCACACCGATCAAGACCCCATTCCCCGCAGGAGTAGTACGCGCAGGTTTGTGTCGAGCTTGGGATGTTTTTACGGCGGCCTTGGGAAGCGGCCGCACCCACCTCGGGTCTAGAGGCCGCCATGCTCATCAATACATCGGATAAAAGCAATCTGATCAACGTATTAGATGTGAATATGGAGTCTCATCTACACCTGATTGTTGTGTGGCTGGAGCAACCAGCTTTGGAAAAGGCGGGTGCAAGTGCGACTCTGGCGTGCTTCTTGCTTGTACACGGTCCGACGCGACCCCCTGCTTTGCCTTCTCCGCACACGGGATTTGGGGCATGGACGGCGTGGCAAGGGGTTCGGGGTGATCCCGTCGTCTGGCTCTGGGTGTTGAGGTCCAGTCGGGTGCTTGCAACCTTCAACCGGCGGCGCCTCCCACAGGCACTCGCCGGCCTTCGAAAGATATGTGCGGTGCTGATAGGTCGGGGCCGCCGCGCCGAATGCCGCGTCGTGGATCGAGCCTTATCGATCAGGCGACATGAGCTCATGTCGTCTGCGGCCACACGGGACAACACTGACAGCAACGCCGCCAGCCCAACGGCTAGCATCCTTAAGGCCAGGATATGGGTTGTCGGGCCTCCCAAGGGAACCCGAAGACGGGTCGGCAAGAGGACTGCCGCCTATTTGAGCGACCTCCTGTACGCCCCCGGCCTTTGAGACGAGGTCTTCAGAGCAGGCCTTCAGACCGGCCCTCAGACCGGGGAGCATGTCACCTCAACATCCCCGTTCCCCTGATCAGCGGGCTTGGAGCGCGGAAATTCTGCGAGCCGGCACGCCTGGTGGTAGCCACCCACGGCGCCATGCGCGCCGCGTTGGAGGACGCGTTCTCAATCCTCGTCGGCCTGCGGGATTGGAACGTGGTGCTCCTTGCACAACAGTTCCGCTGCCTCCGCGCCCGGTTTGCCGGTCGATGTCCCGCGCGTCCATGATGGCCGGATGGCAACTCGCCTCGGTGGTCGGAGCGAAGCCTCACGCCGCCTGTCGCGAGCAGCGCCAGCCAACCTGCGAGGACGACCCCCGGAGACACGCCTGCCTCAAAAATCGTGACGGCGGCAAGAATGGGGTTGCCGCTTGCGCTCCACAAGAGCCGCCGCGCGCTCCTCTCTCCACCCTTGCCGGTCGCTGCCGGAGGTTTTCCGACCTGTGGCGTTCGGCTTGTTCCCGTCGCTGCCGAGGCGTGCTGCGCGCCTCAGTTGCCGAACCTGAAGTTGATGCCGCCGCGGATGATGTTGATGTCGGAATCGTTGAAGCCCAGGTATTCGACGCGCAGCGTGGTGCCCGCACTGAGCCCGGTTTCGAGGCCGACGCCGTAAACGAAGTCAGTGTCGCTGGCGCGGGCCGAAAACCGGTCGGTCAGGCCGAAGCCCGATACGCTTGCCGAGGCCGATGCACTGACGTGGCCGAAGCCCGCGGTCCCATACGCCAGCAGCCCCGGCTGGAACAGATAGCCGACGCGGGCCCGCGCAGTGGTCATCCAGTCGATGGAGCCACTGACCCTGGCCGAGATGCAGTCCGGTTCCGGGTTGCACACCCTAACGCCATCGCTAAAACTGATGTCAGACCACGTGACATCGGCTTCAAGACCGTAGACGAGCTGGCCCCGCTGCCAGTTGTAGCCGATCTGGACACCTCCTAAGAAGCCGTTGGCCGGGCCCGAATCGCCATAGCCGAGGTGCAGCCCGGCGTACCAGCCCTGCCACAGCGGCGCAGAATAGTATTCAAGGGGCGGCCGGTAGCCGCTGTCGGCGGCGGCCGAAGCCGCGATGGTTGAGACGACGGTCAGTCCAATGACAGTGCGGTGCAATGTCGTCATGTTTCGATTTTCCCTCAATGCGCCGGGGTCTGGGCCCGCCCCCGTCCGGCACGCATCTCGCGCGTTCGGCGAAACGGGTCTGAATGAGGTCGAGCGCGGCCGCGGCTCGTTCGAATCACGTGCAGTAGTCTGAGTTACATACCACGGTATACAGCGTCGTCAGATGATCGGCAAACGCAGGAGCATCGCAAGGGACTTTTCCAGGTTTTCCACGCTCAAGGGAGGCGGGCATCTGGCCCGGATAACGGGCATCCGGGATTAGCTGCAGGCATCGCGCCCTCAATCGTATAGCCCCATTCCAACGCGCGTTGCGGAACGGTTCAGTCCCAGCCAATCTGACGCGTCACCTTCGTCCGAACAGCCGTTCGATGTCGGCGAGCTTGAGTTCCACGTAGGTGGGGCGGCCATGGTTGCACTGGCCGGAGCGAGGGGTGGCTTCCATGGCTCGCAGGAGCGCGTTCATCTCCTCCGGCGTGAGCCGGCGGCCGGAGCGCACCGAGCCGTGGCAGGCTATACTGGAACACACCGCCTCCAGTCGCTCCTTGAGCAGGCTGCCATCTCCCTCGCCCAGCGCCTCGCGCGCGAGGTCGCGGACGAGGCCCTTCACGTCCGTGTCGCCCAGGAGCGCAGGTACCTCGCGCACCAGAACCGCTCCTGGGCCGAAGGCTTCCAAGGCCAGCCCCAGTTTCTCCAGCTCTGGCGCCGCCACGGCGAGCGCCGCCACTTCGTCGGTGTCGAGATCGACGACCTCAGGAATGAGCAAGGTCTGGCGAGCCACGTCGCCCCCAGCCAGCGCCGCCTTGAGGCGCTCGTAGACCAAGCGCTCGTGCGCAGCGTGCTGGTCCACGATCACAACCGAGTGGCGCGTCTGCGCCAGGATGTAGGTCTCGTGCAGCTGCGCGCGCGCAGCCCCCAGGGGGCGGTCGAGCAGCTCCGGTGCAGGCGGTTGAGCCGCAGCGGTGGCATCAGCGCTCGGGGCGGTGAGCCCGTCGAGGGGCGCTTGCCAGTCCTCGGCGAAGCCCGGACTCAGACCCGCAGGGTTTGGCCCCATGCGCCCCACACCCGCAGCATTTGGCCGCTTCGCCAGCACATCCGCAACGGCGAGCCCGCCCGCTACGCTCGCCCGGTGCCCCGCCGCCTCCAGGGCCAACCTGAGCGCGCCCGCCACCACACTGCGCACCCGGCCAGGATCGCGGAAGCGCACCTCGGATTTCGTGGGGTGGACGTTCACGTCCACCTCGCGCGGGGGTAGCGTCACGAACAGCGCGAGCAGCGGATGGCGCAGCTTGGGCACGAGGTCGCCGTAGGCCGCGCGCACGGCGCCGATCAGGAGCCGGTCCTTCACGGGGCGGCCGTTGACGAACAGGTACTGCTGGCCGGTATCGGGCCGGTGCAGCGTCGGCAGCCCGGCAAAGCCCGTCACCCTGACGCTGTCGCGCTCGATGTCGACGGGGAGCGCATCGGCCAGGAATTCGCGCCCCATGATGCGCCCGAGCCTGGCGAGATGCCCGCCCGGCCCGCCCAGCTGCGCCGGCAGCTTAAGGCCGGCACGCTCGCCGGTCGTGAGCGTAAACGCCACCGCAGGGTTCGCCATGGCTAGGCGCTTCACCACCTCGCAGATGCCGAGGTTCTCGGCTCGTTCGGACTTGAGGAACTTAAGCCGCGCCGGTGTCGCCGAGAACAACTCGCGCACCTCCACACGCGCGCCGGGGTTCAGCGCTGCCGGTCGCACGTCCTGTTTCTTGCCACGTTCAACCACGATCTCGTGCGCCGCTGCCGCCTTGCGATGGCGCGAGGCGATGGCGAGGTGGGCGATGGCCCCGATTGAGGGCAGTGCCTCGCCGCGGAAACCCAATGTGGCGATATTGAAGAGGTCGTCGTCGGCGAGCTTGGAGGTGGCGTGCCGTTCAACGGCCAAGGCCAGGTCCGCAGCGGTCATGCCGGCGCCGTTGTCGGTGACGCGGATCAGCGAGATGCCGCCGGCTGAGGTGACAACCTCGATCTCGCTCGCTCCCGCATCCAGGGCATTCTCGACCAGCTCCTTGACCACGCTCGCCGGCCGCTCGATCACCTCTCCGGCAGCGATGCGGTTGACGATTTCGGGCCTGAGCTGGCGGATGGGCATGCTGGTTGCGTCAGCGCGGTCGGGGTCGGTTCTCGAATGCGGCAAGTTCGAGCGCGCCGTACTCCGGCAAACCTCTCACGGGGAAGGACACCCCAACGTCGTCCCCAACGTCGTCCCTGGCGTAGTCGCAGCATACGGCTTTTTGGGCACGTAGCCGGATGACCATCTCATGGGTGACCTGGGCCACGGTGCTGCTCGTAGCAATAATGACCAGCCGCACCTCGATAACAGCCCTCCCTGAAGAAGCCGACGGGCATACCATCGAACCGAAGTCCGCGCTATCCACGACCGGGGTCCTCCTGGGGTCAATCCTATGCGTTCGGCATCGCCGACACGTACTCGCGCGTGATGACCTTGGCCAGCTCCACGGCAGGCTGATCGAACGGGTCGACCCCCATCAGGTGGGCGGCGAGAATCGTCTCAAGCATCATGTGCATCATGAGCGCCCCCAGGCTCGCCTCGTCAAGACGCGCGAGGTCGAAGGTGCGAACGGGGCGGCCGGCGCGGCCCAACGCCT
>JAFMSC010000058.1 GCA_017353825.1 Hyphomicrobiaceae bacterium
TCGGCCTCGTTCTGGTCGGCCATCAGCGCCTGCCGAGGCCCATCGCTGCCCAAAGATTTCGCCTTCGCTGTCCGCAAATCCGACGCACGACAACGACCGCGTTGCCGCGCGCCTGGAGCGGGGGTGTGGCGCCTGTCGATCACCGGTTTCGACGACCTCGACATGATCGCCGACATCGAGCCCCCGCTCGCCAGGGTGCGCGTGCCGTCGCGGGAGATCGGCGAGCGCGTCGCACAGTTCTTGACGGCGCGGATCGAAGGGCGTGCGGTTACCGGGATCGTCGAGCTGACGACGACCCTGGGTCATACACAGCTCGACGACGCCGGCTCCGCCAGTGCCATAGCCGTAAACGGGGCTGCCGATCGAGAGGTCCAACCGGCGCCCGGGACCTGTCTTGCCGCTACTCGTCCAAGAGCTTGACCACGCCGGCCTTGGCCAGAGCGTCGATCTCCATGCTGGCGAAGCCGAGCTCTGCGAGGATCTCTGCCGTCTGCGCCCCGAGGCGCTGCGGCGGCAGACGCACCTCGGCGGCCCGCCCGTCATAGAGCACCGGGTGGTTGACCAGCGTGACAGGGGCCGCCGTGGCGCCCGCGCCACGCACGGTGACGAACGCCTTCATGTGCCTGACCTGCGGGTCGTCAACGATCTGCGCGTAGTCCTGCACGGGGGCAAGCCAGATCTTGAGCGGCTCCATGAGCCTCACCCATTCCGCGGTCGTTCTGGTCAGGAGGCGCTCCGCGATGAGGTCCCCGATCTCGTCCTGTTTGCTCCAGGTGTCCTTGTTGTTGTAGTCGGCGAGCCTCGGCTCACCGATGGCCTCGGCGATGGCGGGCAAAGGTGAGAGCGACAGCGCAAGGTGACCGTCGCGGGTCTGGTAGACCCCGTAGGGTGCCGCGTAATACCAGCCGCCGACGTGGCGGAAGGCGCTGACCGACCTCGGCTTCTCGGCCGCGTTGAGCCAGGCGACGAGCGATTCTGCCTGCAGGTCGAGCGCAGCCTGCATCAGGCTCACATCGACCCGGCAGCCCTGGCCTGTGCGCTGCCGCCGAACGATTGCCGCGAGGATGCCCATGGCAAACAGGGCGGCGCCGTGATGGTCGATGACCGACACGCCGGCCGGGCGTGGGCCGTTATGCGCCTGTCCGGTGATGGTCATCATTCCGAACAGTGCCTGGGCCAAAAGGTCCTGGCCCGGCTTCTCGCGGTAGGGACCATCAGGCCCGTATCCGGTCGCTGAGGCAAAGATGATGGCGGGCTTGCGCCGCTTCAGCACCTCGTAGCCAAAGCCCAGCTTCTCAAACACCCCCGGCCGGAAGTTCTCGGCCACGACGTCGGCGGTGTCGATCAGGCGCATGGCGATCTGCTTGCCCGCCTCGGATTTGAGATCGATCGCCACGTTGCGCTTATTGCGGTTGGCGCAGGTGTGCAGCATGCCCTGGCCATCGCTCCACACGTCGCCGCTGCTCCAGCGCCGCTGCCAGGCACCCTCCGTCGCTTCGATCGAGATTACATCGGCGCCGAGATCAGCGAGCGCCTGGATCCCCATCGGGCCGAGCAGAAAGTGATTGAAGCTGACGACCCGGATTCCCTTCAGGAGATCGAGCATGCGGGGTCTATTCGGCCGCCTGCACCAGAGCGCTGTCAGGCCCGATCCCGGCCTGGTCGAGGGCGGACCTCAGGCGCTTGATCTCCGCCGGCGGCAGCTTGACGAGCGGCGGGCGTACGACCGCGCGATTGAGCCGGCCGAGAAGGACCAGGCATTCCTTCATGCGGTTGTGCATATCAAGGAAGGGTGGCGCGTAGAAGGCCTGCTGGACCGGATAGAGCCGGTCGTTGATGCGCTGTGCGCGGCTCAGATCCTTAGCCTTGACCGCCTCGAATAGCGCGACCTGGAGGTCGGCCACGACGCTGCCCGCGCCGGACAGGAGACCGTTGGCGCCCATCGCAAGGGACGCCATCAACCAGGTGCTGTGGGTCGTCAGCACGGTGACAGGGCGTTCGAGGCCCTGCAGCGTGCGGATGTGGCGCTCGTGGAGCTGGGGATCGGCGCACCAGTCCTTGATGGCGCGAATATTCGGGACCTCATCGACCAGCTTCATCAGCGTGTCGAAGGGATAGGCGAGACCAGATGCTACCGGATATTGGAACAGGATGAGCGGCAGGTCGGTGGCGTCGGCGATGGTCTTGAAGTGGGTCAGGGCCATCTCGGGACGCAGCTGGCCGCCCATCGACATGCTGTTGGGCGGGAACACCAGTAACGCGGACGCGCCCTCCGCCTCGGCCATGCGCGCGATGCGGGCGGCTTCAAGGCTGCCGTCGGCGTAGACGCCGCTGATCAGCGGGAGGTCATCGCCGACCTCGGTCAGAGAGATGGCAAGGATGCGTTTCTGCTCCTCGAAGGTGCAGGCATGGACCTCAGAGGCATGGCCGTTGACGGTGATGGCCGAGATGCCGCGCGTGCCGGCGACGTGGGCCAGGTGGCGGCGCGACTCCGTCTCATCGATGGACATGTCATCGGCAAAGGCGAGCAGTGTGGCCGGAATGACGCCCGCCGGAAGATAGTGCTTGAAGCGTCCCATTGGCGTGTCTCTCCCATCGACATCTTGGCGCGACGCTATCATTGCCGCCAGTCGCCAGACAAGGCGCCAGACAAGGCGCCAGATACGAGGGCAGGCAAGGTGCCAGACAAGACCATTGTCCAATCGCTTAGCTGGCCGTCGAGAGCTGCCTTTAGCGGTGCTCGAACCGAGGCGGTTCCTTGGCGAAGAATGCACGGACGCCCTCCGCGCAGTCCTCGGATGCGAACACCTTGTCGCTCAGCGCCAACGTGGCCCGCACGCCGGCCTCCTCCGAGGTATCCAGCGCCATGTCGATAGACTGCTTGCACATCTGCAAAGCGACGCTCGGCTTGCCCGCGAGCCTGCGCGCCATCTCGAGCGCCGTCATCACCGCCTCGCCCTTGCGGACGATCCGGTTGATGAGACCCCAGGACAATGCCGTCTCCGCCGGCAGTGGATCGCCGAAGAACATCATCTCCTTGGCGCGCGCCTCGCCCACGCGGCGTGTAACCCGGATCGTGCCTCCGCTGCCGGGGAAGACGCCAAGATTAATCTCCGGGAGCGCCACTTGGATGCCGGCCTCCGCCACGATAAGGTCGCAGCACACGGCGAGCTCAAGACCGCCGCCGTAGGCCAATCCATTGAGGGCGGCGATCGTCGGCTTTGGGAAGTCGTCGACGCGGCTGTAGGCCTCGTTCTCCAAAGCCAGTTTGGTCGGGACCACCGTGCCGGCGGTCATCATCCGCGGGAACTCCTTGACGTCGGAGCCCGCACAGAAGGCCTTGGTGCCGGAGCCGGTCAGCACCATGACGCGGACCGCAGCATTAGCTGCCAGCCTTGCCACGAGCGCATTGAGATGGCTGGTCAGCTCCAGCGTGACAAGATTGAGGGGCGGGTTGTTGAGCGTGACAAGTGCAACACCGTTCTCGACCGTACACAGCACCGGGTCAGCAGACATGATCCGCGTCCTCCGTCATTGACCTTTGAATGGAATGAGAGCGCTTTCGTTGCTGTTTGTACAGGGGCTCGACCAAGGCTGGCACGGGACTGGCGCGGGCAGCGCAATATCAGGGTGCGTCCTGGCGGGAGCAGCGATATCCTCCACCGAAACCCCATCCCGCGCACAAGGCCCGCTCATGTATGGTTTGCAGGGACGCACGGCAATCGTAACTGGCGCCGCCCATGGTATTGGCCGCGCGATTGCCATGAGGCTTGCCGCCGAGGGCTGTGACATTGGCATTTTCGATCGCGACCAGAAGGCCGCGGAGGCGAGCGCCACCGCAATTCGCACGACCGGACGAAAGGTCACCCTGGTTGCCGGCGATGTTTCGTTGAAGGAGGACGTGAGAAGGGGGATCGGAGCACTGATGAGTGAGCTGGGCTCCATCGACATTCTCGTTAACAACGCCGGCATCTGCCGCATCGGTAGTCTGCTCGACATGAAGGACGAGGATTGGACGTCCACTTTCGGCGTCAACGTCGACGGCTTGTTCCACGTCTCGCGGGCGGTGGTGCCGCAGATGATCGCGTGCCGTTCAGGGTCGGTCGTCAACATAGCGTCGTGGATGGGGAAATCGGCCGTTGCTGAGTACGGAGCCTACTGCGCGTCAAAATTCGCGGTGGTGGCATTGACACAGGCGATGTCAGCCGAAGTCGGCGAGTTCGGGGTGCGCGTCAATGCGGTGGCGCCAGGGCTGATCGTCAACACCAAGATGCGCGACGAGTCCGAAATTGATCGGCAACGCCAGGGGCTTGCGACGGCCGCAGATCGCGCCAAGTCCATTCCACTGCGGCGGCCAGGGGTGCCGAACGATATCGCGAACGCGGTCGCTTTCCTTGCATCCGATCAGGCGGGTTACATCACGGGCGAGACCATCGGTATCACTGGCGGGCTGTGGAACGACTGAGGGGCGGTGAGGCCGATGTCGAGGGAACGTGCTCCCTGACATACGACGAAGGCCGTCATAAGAGGCAGCCTTCGTGCGTGGATCTGCCGGATCTCAGATCGCCGGGCTCCAGGCGACCATGGTCTCGCGATATCCGGTCGGGGTTTTTTCGATGTAGGCTCGCGACGGGAAAGGATAGTGGAAACCTTGCACCATCATGCGCTCGCTCGCCAGCATGTCGTAAATCTTGCGGCGGGTCGCCTCCGCCATGTTGGGATCCTGGTCGTACATAGCGTGCCAACCGGGATTGCGCACGAACAAGGGTGTGTGCGTGACGTCGGCCTGCACGAAAACCTTGTCGGTGCCGGCGGCGATAACGAACGAATTGTGCCCGGGCGTGTGGCCGTAGGTGGCAAGCGAAATAATGCCGGGTGCCAGCTCCTTGTCCGGTTGATAGCGCGTGACCTTGCGGCCGAGCGCATCGAACACGCGGCGCAGCCCCGCGAACACCGTCTTCATGCGCTCGCTTGTCTGCTTAGCCATCTCGGCGTCGTCCATGAAGTAGAGCCACTCCGCCTCCGGAACCAGGATCTCGGCGTTGGGGAAGGCCGGCTTGTCGTCGGCCGTCAGCAGGCCGTTGATGTGGTCGCCATGGAAATGCGAGATGATCACCATGTCGACTTGGTTGCGATCGATACCCGCAGCCTTGAGGTTGTTCTGGAACTGGCCGGTCATGCCCTTGCTGCGCTCGAAGTTGGCTTCCCCCGTGCCGGTATCCATGACCACCAGCTTGGCTCCGGTATTCACGACAATGGGCGTGTAGGGGGTCACGTACTCGTCCGGAGCCGCTTGCATGAAGGCTGCAGCCGCCAGACCCTCGTTCACCTCCTCGCGCGTCTTGTTGGCGACGAAGCCATCGGGGAACCTGAAACGAGTGACACCGTCGGTTGCCACCGTAATTTCATGCGTTCCGACTTTGTAGCGATACCAACCGGCATTCTGGGTGCCGATCGGAGGCGCTGCACTGCGGGCAGGCGTTGCAGAGAATGGTGCCAACGCCGCCGTGCCAGCAACGGCAGCCGCTCCAGTCAGCAAACTTCGGCGATCGAGCTCGATCATTGACGTCCTCACACAACTGGTTGTTCGGCGACGCACATCCGTTGCACGCTCGCCGAGCTTACCCGAATGCTAGCGAATGTCCGGTGGGCTCGGAAGGCCTGACCTCGCACACGCGAATGGTAGCAAGAAATGTGCACTCTGGGCTGGCGGTGCATATCCTCCCAACTGCTTCGAATTCCAGCGTACCTGCCAGGGCTTGGCCCCCTGGCAGCGACCCCGCAAGGGGGGCGTGGAAGGCTCCCGCGGGTCTGGTCGAAGCGCCCGCAGGTCTGACCTCGCTGCGCCCGATGGTTACCGTCTTCCCGAGAAGGTCCGGCAGGTCGCAACCCCCGGGGTTCTGGACAAACGAAAGCCCAGAAGGGAGCTCTGGCATCGGAGGAGTTCACGGCGCGGCGCGAAGTACCTCTGAGGCTAGATCCAGGAACCGCCCGGACCACGCGACGGGCGCATTCTCACGTTGTCCGGCCCGACCCATCCGTTGGCGCACCCCAATGGCGGCGGTTCCAATCGTCCTGCACCCATTGCGAGACGTCGCCCGTGCAGATCCGAGAGGCCGAACGCCTGGCGGAAGCGATCCCACGGGCGCTGTTCTGTCGGCGCTGAACGGGCGCCAGACTCTTGCTGAGCGTATCGCCCCGAAGGCCCAAGGCGCCGCAATCGCCAGGGTCGGCAGCCGACCTGTTCGTGCAGGATGTCGGTTATCCGTCATCTGCCTCTCGCACCAATTTGGCTGCCCCACGGAAGGGTCTCGATCCTTTTGCCTGCGCCAGGCGATATCGGTCATCAGTCAACGAAATATATGATCCCCAATTAACGTGCGTCTCACGCGGGGTTGCCTTGAAAGCGACGCAAACGGCGCAAAGAGGAAGCTCGCATTGGCAGATGACGGCCGATGCACCAAGCGGACTTCATAGATCATCTCGCGCGCAAGGGCGCGCTCCGCGACGCTGACAGCCTCAACGGCGGCGGCGCTCAGGCGCGCTTGCGCGATGCCTTCCCCGAAGTCGATTGGGTCGGCCTCACCAAGCTCACGGCGTCCGCGTTCGCCGATGAGCTTGCTGCCTTCCTCGGCTGCGCAAGGGTACAGCGCAAGGAGCTCACGGGCAGCCTCTTCGCCGGCCTCCCGCTCTCGCCGCGTTTTCTGCGCGAGGAGCGGCTGTTGCCCTATGAGAACGCCGCCGGGGAGCTGATGCTGGCCATCGCCCGGCCCACCGACCTCGACACGGTGCGCGCCGTGGAGATCGCCCTCAAACGGTCAGCCACGATGGTGGTGGCGACGACCGAAGATCTCGAAACCGCCCTCGCCACCCAGCTTGCCACAGAGCCAACCAGTGCAACCGCCTCTGCCGAGACTGCGGCCGCTTCCGACGAGGACCTCGACGACCTGCGCGACTTGGCCCGTGGTGCGCCGGTGGTGCGTGCGCTCGATGAGCTGCTCCGGCTCGCCGTCGAACAGCGCGCCACCGACTTGCATATCGAGCCCTTTGGCGGCGCGTTGCAGGTGCGCCTGCGCATCGACGGCCTCCTCAAGGCTGTGCCGGCGCCGCCGATCAGCATGGCCAGAGGGCTGCTGTCCCGCCTCAAGATCATGGCCGGGCTGAACATAACCGAGCGTCGCCTGCCCCAGGACGGGCGCGCGCGCATCGTGGTGGGTGGCGTGGAGATCGATCTGCGCATCGCCACCATGCCCAACATGCACGGCGAGAGCGCCGTCGTCCGTCTGCTGCGCAAGGGTTCTGGCTTCGTCACTCTCGACCAGGTCGGCCTCTCGGGCCGTGACGACGCCGCCTTGCGGGCGGCTCTCAGGTCGCCGTTCGGAATGATCATCGTCACCGGGCCGACGGGCTCCGGCAAGACCACCACCCTGGCGGCCTCGCTGGCGGTCATCAACGACACGACTCGCAAGATCCTCACGATCGAGGACCCGATCGAGTACCACATTCCCGGAATCAATCAGACGCAGATTCATCCCGCGATCGGACTAACGTTTGCCGCCGCGCTCCGGTCATTCCTGCGCCAGGATCCCGATGTGATCATGGTGGGCGAGATGCGCGATGCGGAGACGGCCCACATCGGCGTTCACGCCGCCCTCACCGGCCACTTGGTGCTGACCACGCTCCATACCAACACGGCGGCCGGCGCCGTCACGCGGCTGATCGATATGGGTGTGGAGAGCTTTCTGCTCGCCTCGAGTGTTCGCGCTATTGTCGGCCAACGCCTGGCGCGCGTTCTGTGCGAGCACTGCAAGGAGCCGCACAAGCTGTCCGCCGCTGAGGTGGCGAGCGACGAGCGATATGCGGCGCTCGGCCTTCGGGGGGGCGAGACCGTTTACGATGCCAGGGGCTGCGAATGGTGCGGGTCCAGCGGTTTTCGCGGCCGGCGCGGCGTGTTCGAGGTGCTGGAGATCACGCCCTCAGTGCGCAAGGCCATCGGCCCCCGGACCGATGCGACCGAGCTTGAGCAGGTGGCACGCAGCGAGGGCATGGCCACGATGACCGAGGACGGCATCGCCAAATGCCGAGCGGGTTTGACCACTGTCGACGAGGTGTTGCGCTTAACGGCAAGCGTGTAGGCGGGAAAGATGCCGAATTTCCGTTATCGCGCCGTCACCCAGGCTGGAGAGGTGGTGGTAGGCGAGGTCGAGGCCCCGACGCGGGAGGAGGTCCTCAAGCGGATCGAATATTTGGGCCACCTTCCGGTTGACGCCGAGGCGGTGGCGAATAGTACGTGGGGCCTTGCCAACGCGCTGTGGAACAAGGGAGCGCGCCCTCGCGACATCACGATGTTTCTGCGCCAGCTCGCCGTGCTCGTCGGGGCCGGGCTGACGCTGGAGGCGGCCCTGCAAACGCTCGCCGACGACACCAGCAAGGGCCCTGATCAGTTCGCCACAGCGCTCCGCTCCGCCATCTCGGCAGGTGACAGCTTCGCGGATGCCCTGGCGCGCCACCCCGCCATCGTGGAATCGGCTTACGTCGCCATGGTGCGCGCCGGCGAGGCCTCGGGAAAGCTCGATGCCGTGTTGCGCGCGATCGTCGAGGATCGGGTGAGGAGGGAACTGCTGGCCGAGCGAGTGGGGTCGGCCATCCGCTACCCGCTCTTCCTCGTCATTTCCGCTGTGCTCGTGCTGTTCTTTTTCCTCATTTACGTCGTTCCGCAGTTCGAGCCGGTGTTCAACGACTTGGGCGGCAAGCTCAATGTCGGGGCCGCGTTCGTCGTCTCTGCCTCCTCCTGGCTCAATGCCAATTTGGACCTGTTCCTTGGCCAGTGCCTCGCGCTCGTGCTCGGCACCTGGCTCGTGTTGAGGAAGGGCGCCTGGAGAGATCGGGTCGTCGCGGCCATGTCGGCGCTGCCGGGAATTGCAGGCCCCGTAGGGGATCGCCGCACGGCCCGCATCATCGGCACGCTGGGTTTGTTGATCGACAACGGCGTCACTTTGCCAACCGCCTTGAAGATCCTACGCGAGGTCATCACCGACCCGCACTACGTGGCCGCTGTCGACGGCGTGCACGAGCAGGTCCGCAACGGCCGGCGCTTCGCCGATGCCCTGGCCGACACCGACCTCCTCCCTCCACTCGCCACACGCATGCTGAGGGTCGGCGACGAGGCCAGCGACCTGCCGTCCATCGCCAAGCACGCGGCCGAGCTTTACGAGCACAGGCTCGCCGTTGGCCTCGATCGTCTGATGGGGGCGGTCGGACCGCTGACGATCATCCTGGTCAGCACGGTCATCGGCGGCCTCATCGTCTCCATCATGAGTGCGCTGTTGAGTATTACGGAGCTTGCCCTATGACCCAAGCGACGCTGCCTCCTCCCTCCCCATTGCTCCGCCCTGTCCGGTCGGCGGCATCGGCCGGCTATACGCTGGTCGAGTTGCTGGTGGTGCTGACCATCATCAGTTTGCTCGTAGGACTGGTGGGCCCGCGTGTGCTGGGCTACCTGGGTGAATCCAGGGTGAAGACGGCGCGGCTTCAGATCGATGGTTTCGCTTCCGCGCTCGATCTCTTCTTCCTCGACACCGGGCGCTATCCGGCACCGTCCGAGGGCTTCGAGGCCCTCACGCAGCGTCCCGCCGACGTGCCCGTGTGGAACGGCCCCTACCTTAAGACAGGCCGCGTACCCCTAGACCCCTGGGGCCATCCTTACATCTATCGCATCGAAGAGGAGCGAGCGCCGCCTTATGAGATCATATCTCTCGGTTCCGATGGCCGCGAAGGCGGCACCGGCACCGCCGCGGACATTTCGAACGTTGAGCGCTGAGGCTAACGGCGGCTTCACGCTCATCGAGGTCGTGGCGGCGATGGCGATCGTGGCACTCGTCGCCTGCCTCGCCGTGACCATGACGCGCGGCACCGGGCGGGCGCAGCTCAAGGCCGTCGCACTGGAAGCGGCGGCCCTACTGCGGCGCGAGCGCGTCGGCGCAATCCTGACCGGCCGGGAGCGCCAGGTCTCGCTCGACGGCACGCGACGCGTCTTGAGCGGCGATAGCGGCGGGGCCGTCGCCATCCCGCGCGATGTCGCGCTCGATATCGTCGGTGCCGGCGATCCATGGTCCGGACGGCATGCGATCTTGCGCTTCCATCCCGACGGCGCGTCCTCAGGCGCGGTGTTGCGGGTTTCGCGTGAAGGGGCTCAATATGAGATCCGCGTCAACTGGTACACGGGCGGCGTTGCCATCGCGCCACGTTAAGCCGGGCCGCCGGCGCGCCGGCTTCACGCTGATCGAGGCGCTGGTCGCCCTGGCGCTTCTGCTGGCGTTCGCGGGGGCGCTGGGCCCGTACATGTTCCAGGCCAGGCGCATCGCCATGAACGCCGACGGACGCGTGGCGGCGCACATCCTGCTGCGCTCGCTTCTGGAGGCACCTTTCGAGCGATCGACCCTCGCCAATGTAACACGCACGGGCCAGGCCGGGGCGCTGCGTTGGCGCATCGTCACCGAGCCGATGGCCGCCATCGGCTCGGCCGACGGCGGACCGTGGTCGGCATTCCGCGTGACGGCGAGCGTATCCTGGGGCCCCGACCAGACCATCACCGCCGAGACCATGCGCCTTGCGGGGTCGCCGTGAGCCACACGAAGTACGCTGCCGCGAGAACAGCCGCTGGTTTCACCCTGGTGGAGGTTCTCGCCGCGCTGGCCATCGTCTCGGTGTTGCTGCTCGGCAGCGCTGCGCTTGTGCGCCAGGTAGCGCTCACCTTCGACCGGGGAACGCGCAGCGTAACCGAGGGCGAGCGCCTGGTCCTCGCGGTCGACCGGCTGGCCGCCGACTTCGCTTCGGCCCGCTTCGTCATGCGCACCGTCGAGGGCGGGCGCGTCGCCGCCTTCAGCGCCGCGCGGGCGGGTAGCGAAACGCCGGCTCGTGTCGCATTCGTGGCCGCGGGGAATGTCACCTCTGGCCCGCAGGGTGAGGAGCTGGTCTCCCTGACCGTGGAGCGCGACGGCGACCTGACGCGCCTCGTCCGCCGCCGTGCCGGCTGGCCAGGCCCCCGCGCCAGCTTCGAGGAGGCATTGCCGCAAGACCCGGTGATCCTGTTCGAAGGCAAGGTCGATATTGCCTTTGCCTTCGCCCGACTGACGCCCGACGGCGACCTTGCGTGGTACGACGCCTGGATCAATGAACCCACGCTGCCGCGCTACGTGCGGCTGATCGTGCGTGATCGCACCACGGGTGCGGACCTCCTGGGTGAAGCCTCGTTCACCGTGCGGGCCAATGCGCCGCCCGCCTGTAGACGGCCCGATGCCAACCTATCCTGTCTTGCGGTGGCGCCATTGCGTTCACCACAGCCGGCGCGGGGCGCCCCATGAGCCGGATTATCAAGAGGGAAACGATCGGCGATCGACGCCGCGGCATCGTGCTCGTGACGGTGCTGTGGGGCATCGCGTTTCTGTCGGCGCTGGCCATGGCGGCAGCCGTCAGCTTCCGCGCATTTACCGGGGTCATGGCGGTCGATCGGGACCGCATCCACACAATCGCGCTCTTGACCGCGGGTCTGGAACTCGCAGCCGGCCTGATCCAAAGCGCACCAGAGCGGCCGCTGGTCGGCGTCGAGGGCTCGATCGCTCTCGCCTCCGGCACCGTCGCCGCGCGGCTCAATGATGAGGGCGGGCGTATCGATATCGGCAGGGCGCCGCCGGAGGTGCTGACGGCGCTTCTCGTTCACGTCGGCGCGCCGCCTCTGCAGGCGGAGGAACTTGCCCAGCGTATGGTGGCGCGGCGCCGTGTCGAGGATAGCGAGCCTCCCGACGCCGGCCGCACTCGCGCGCCCCAGCGCCGCAACGAAGCCTCCGATGCGGACCCGCCGTTCAGTGATGTGCGCCAGCTCGCCCAGATTCCCGGCATGGCACCGCAGTGGGTTGCCGCGATGCTTCCGCTTGCGACCGTCTACGGCAGTGAAACCGTCAATCCGCTCACCTCGCCGGCTGCGGTGATCGCAGCGCTCCCAGGCGTCAGCCAGCCTGCCCTCGAGACTTTCCTCCAGATGCGCCGCGGTCTTGCCGCAGACGAACCGCGGCTCCATCAGGTCTTGGGCCCTGCGCAAAAGTACTTGGCTGTCAGGCCGCAGCGGGTCGTCGCCGTCGATCTGGTCGCGCGGCTCAGCAACGGCGCCACCGCATCGGCCCAGGCTGTGATCGTCCTTCTTCCTAAGGATAGCCAGCCTTACCGGGTCTTGTCGTGGACGGCACCTGCGCAGGGCTCGCGCTGAGGAGATCGCGGGGTCGAGGGTATAGATGTCGAGGGTAGAGATCATGTCAGCCGCCACGCTGCTCCATCGATGGCTCGAGATCCTCGCCAGATTGTGGCTCGGCTGGCAGGACTTACGGCGCGCTTCCCACCCGCTGCTCGTCTCGCAGACGGACGGCAAGTTCGTGATCCGCCATGTCGAAAAGAACCGCCCTGCCGACACCGGGTCTGCAAAGCCTCAGCGGGCCTCCGTGCTCGCCCGCGTTACCCCTGGAACGAGGGCCTCGGCCGGCGTGCGGGGCGCGGCCCGCGGCAGCCAGGTCGTGCTCGAGTGGCCGGCCGACCAGATCGTCGCGCGCCGTATCACCGTGCCGGCGCAGGCGCGGGCGCTCCTGGCCGGCATCGTCGCCAACCAGATCGAGCGCCTGTCGCCTTGGCCGCCCGATCAGGCCGTCCATGGCTTCGCCGCCGAAGAGGTCGCAGGGCAGGGCACCACGCTCGACGTTCGGGTCCTGATCGGCGAGCGCGCCGCCATCGAGCGTACGCTCGGCGAGCTCACAGCCATCGACCTCCCTGCCGACCGGGTGGTGGTCCAAGAGGACGGCGGCCGGAACGGCGGCCCGGTCACCTTGTGGTCGCGGCTCGCCCACGACTCGAAGGCGAGCGTCCGGCATGCGAGCCGCCGGATCGGCATCGGGCTCGCCGTCATTGTCGGCTTGAGCCTGTGCCTGACCCTGTGGGCCATGATCTCGACGTGGAGCCTGCGCGGGGAGAGCGAGTCGGTGGCGGTACGCTACAAGGCTCTGCAGAGGCAGATGCAGTCCCCATCGCCGCTGACGCTAACCTCCATCAATACGCCCGAGCGCGCATGGGCGGCACGGGAGAGCTCGCCCTCCGCCATGATCGTCCTGGAGGCCCTATCGCGCGTGCTGCCAGATCAAGCCTACCTCACCGAGTTGCGCCTCGATAAGGACAGCTTGCGCATCAGCGGCCTGGCCCATGACGTTCCGTCCCTGGTCGCTCCGCTCGAGCAGTCCGGCCATCTCGCCAACGTCCGCTTTTTTGCGCCGACGACGTTAGGGCCCGACGGCCAGCACTTCCGGTTTCACATCGAGGCCCGGGTCGAGCCGCGTCTCGATTTCAAGGCGCAATGAGGGAGCAAATGAGGCATGCGACGCCTGCAACGTGACCACGTCCCACAGCTGGAACGCGACCAAGTGATGGCCTTGGGGGCGCTAGCCGTGGTTCTGGCGCTGTGCCTGTTCACCGTCATCTTGGCCCTCGAGCAGCGCGGCGACGCGCTCCAGGAAGCCACCGAGCGGCGCGATGCACTGGCTCAGCTCGAGGCCAGGCTGCGCGGCGATTCCCGTCACCCGCGCGGGTCGGCGCCCGCGGCCGCCTTCCTGGAAGCGCCAACGCAAGGCATCGCCACGGCCCAGCTGCAATCCTATGTGGCGCAGGCGACCGGCAACCAGAACGCGATCATCGTCTCAACCAACGTCGAGCCTGCCAAGAAGAACGATGCCCAGGCGATCCGGATTGAGGCCACCGTGGATTCGGGGCTCAACTCGCTACAGGCTCTGCTCCACCAGCTTGAAACGAAGACGCCTTACGTGTTCGTGGAATCGCTTGCGGTGCAACTTCCAGGCGGTGCCAGCACCCGGCCTGCGCAAGACCCGCTGCTGCGCAGCACGTTGGTTTTGCGCGCCATCTGGCGCAAGGGGGCGCCATGACCTGGGTGAAAATGCTCGGGCTCACCGGCCCGGCCATGCTCATTCCGGTCCTCGTGGTTGGCGCCGAGGAGGCCGCGCGCCAGCCCCCGGGGGCGGCTGCGCCACTGGCCAACCCGCTTGCGCGGCACACCCTCGACCAATTGCCGGCGACCCGC
>JAFMSC010000341.1 GCA_017353825.1 Hyphomicrobiaceae bacterium
GCCACCGGCCGGCCGCACTCGGCGGCCTGGTTGGCGAGCCAGGCGAGGGCTCCGAACGGGTCGTCGGTTCTGCCGGTGCCGGCGTCCTTGCCGTTGCGCTTGAGCACGCCGGGAATGCCATCAAGGTCGAGGCCTGCGGGGAGCGGCAGGGTTGGGCCGAGGACGATGCCGCCGTTCCAGGCGTTGTCGGCGATCAATGAGAGGGCCTTGGAGGACTTGTAGTCGGCCAAGCGGTCCTCGATCAGCTCGAACGCGGCCATGATTTCGCTGACAGCGCCGCGCACACTCTGGCGCGTATGGGGCGCCGCGGCCTTGGGCAGGTCGCGACCCAGCCGCACTGCCAGCTCGCACTCCACCCGCACGTTAACAAAATCAGCCTTAGTGATCGTTGCCGGCGAGGCCAAGACGCGTGCGGCGAAGATGGTGCCCATGCAAGGGTGATCGATCCCCATCAGCTCCTGCATCACCTTGGTGGTGGTGGCGATCTTGAGGCCGGCGATGGGCCCGAGCCGCGGCCCCCAGAGCTCGCACAGCGCTGCCTGCGCCGCGTAGGCCTCGGCCACCGTCCTGGGCGCGATGGCTTCGGGCAGGTTTTGGTAGCGGGCGCGGGTGCGGTGCGCCTCGTCGATGAAGCGGGCGGCCTCGGCGGCTCGGGACATGACAGGCGACACAGGGGCTCCTCGTCGTTTATTGTCGGCAGGCAGCACAATAGCGCAGGCGCGCGCGGTTTGGCCATCGACCCACAGGCGGAGGGTCTGCCAGCTTGTCCTCGCCCCGGCTCCGCCTCGCAAGAAGCGAATGTCAGGGAGGTCGTCATGAAGCGCAGCACCGAGCGGTTTCTCACCACCCATACGGGAAGCCTGCCGCGGCCGCCCGACCTGGTGCGCATGATGTACGCCAAGGAGGAGGGCGTGCCGGTCGAGGGCAAGGGCCTGACGGCCCGGGTGCGGACGGCGGTGGCCGAGGTCGTCCAAAAGCAGGTGGCGGCCGGCATCGACCTCGTCAACGACGGGGAGATGTCGAAGCCCAGCTACGCCACCTATATCAAGGACCGCCTCGACGGCTTCGGCGGTACCGGCAACACCTTCGTCTACCAGGACCTAGCGGACTTTCCCGAACTGGCCCGGCGCGTGTTCGGAGATCCCGGCCGCTCGCGCCGCAAGACGCCGGCCTGCAACGCGCTCATTGCCGTGCGCGAGACCGCAGACGCCGAGGCCGACGTGGCCAACCTCAAGGCCGCCATCGGCGGCCGGGCCCCCGAGGATGCCTTCATGAGCGCGGCCTCGCCGGGCGTGGTGTCGCTGTTCTTCCGCAACGACTACTACAAGGACCACGAGACCTATCTCAACGCCATCGCCGAGGCCATGCGGCCGGAGTACGAGACCGTGGCCGCCGCCGGGTTCGTGCTCCAGATCGACTGCCCGGACCTCGCCATGGGCCGGCACATCCAGTACGCCGATTTGAGCCTGGAGGAGTTCCGCAGGCGCGCTCGCCAGCACGTGGAGGCGCTCAATCTCGCGCTGCGCAATATCCGGGCCGAGCAGCTGCGCATGCATGTGTGCTGGGGCAACTACGAAGGGCCGCACCACTGCGACGTGCCGCTGGCCGATATCGTGGACATCGTGTTCCTGGCCAAGCCGCAGGCCACCTCGCTGGAAGCCGCCAATCCCCGCCACGCCCATGAATGGCAGCTGTTCGAGCGGGTGAAGCTGCCCGAAGGCAAGGTGCTGATCCCTGGCGTTATCGAATCAAAGTCGAACTTCATCGAGCACCCGGACCTGATCGCCCAGCGCATCGCCCGCTATGCCAACCTGGTGGGCCGTGAGAACGTCATAGCCGGCAGCGACTGCGGCTACGGCACCTGGGTGGGCCAGGCGGCCGTTGATCCGGACGTGGTATGGGCCAAGCTCGCCACGCTCGCCGAGGGCGCCCGCATCGCCACCAGGGCGTTCTGGAAGTAGAGTGCGGGTGCTGGGGGTCGGGCGTCGGGGGGCGCGAGAACGAGCGAAGCGTCTTCAATTTCCTCACCGCCGCCGCCCGACAGCCCGGCATGAAACGCGACACGCCCAAAACGGGAGACGCCCATGTTCAAGACCACCGTCGCCGGCAGTCTGCCGAAGCCCTCCTGGCTCGCCGAGCCCAACCGGCTGTGGGCGCCGTGGCGCCTGGAAAGCGCGGAGCTGGAGGCGGGCAAGCGCGACGCCACGCTCATCGCCATCAAGGAGCAGGAGGACGCCGGCATCGATATTGTCAGCGACGGTGAGCAGGCGCGCCAGCACTTCGTGCATGGCTTCCTGGAGCGGGTGGAGGGCATCGACTTGGCCCACAAGGTGGAGATGGGCATCCGCGCCGACCGCTATAAGGCGATGGTGCCCCAAGTGGTGGCGCCGGTGCGACTCAAGGCCCGCGTGCACGCCATGGAGGCGCAGGTGGCCCGCGTTCACACCAAACGCCGCCTGAAATTCACGCTCCCCGGCCCCATGACCATCGCCGACACCATCGCCGACCGCCACTACGGCGACAGGGCGAAGATGGCCTTCGCCTTCGCCGAACTCCTGAACGAGGAGGCGCTGGCGCTGGAGAGGGACGGGGTGGACGTGATCCAGTTCGACGAGCCGGCCTTCAACGTGTTCATGGACGAGGTGACCGACTGGGGCATCGCCGCCCTGGAGCGGGCCGCCCAGGGCCTCAAGTGCGCCACCGCCGTGCACATCTGCTACGGCTACGGCATCAAAGCCAATGTCGACTGGAAGGCCACCCTCGGGCGCGAGTGGCGCCAGTACGAGGCCATCTTCCCCGCCATCGCCAAAAGCAGCATCGGCCAGATTTCGCTGGAGTGCATGCACTCCAAGGTGCCCCTGAGCCTCATCGGCCTACTGCACGGCAAGGATGTGCTGGTGGGCGCCATCGACGTGGCGAGCGACGCCATCGAGACCCCCGAGGAGATCGCCGCCATCGCCGCCGAGGCCGCCAAGTACGTCCCGGCCAACCGCATACAACTCTGCACCAACTGCGGCATGGCCCCCATGCGCCGCGACGTGGCCTACGCCAAGCTCGCAGCCCTCGCCAAGGGCGCAGCGCTGGCGCGGGAGCGGGTGGGCTAAGGGCTCTGCGGGCACTGAATAGCTCACTGCCTGTCGTATTGAGGAGCGACCCGAAGAGGCGACCCGCCCATGCTTGTCAATCAACCGCGACCGCCGAGCAGCGCTGTCGACCGGAGACCGGAGAAGGACTGGCCGGAAGCGCGCGTGGTCCGCGACATGCTCGGCATCGGGCAATGCGTTGAGCCGGCCGTCGTCGCGGAACGCGTGGCCGCACGCGGTGTGCCCGTGCGAAGGCGGATGCCGTGGCTCGGTGTGGTCGACCCCAGCGAAGGCCTCGTCGTTGCCGCCATCGTATCGGCAATAGACCTTGGCGACGCCCGATGCTCGCAGCACCAACTGCAGGGCGCGTGCTTCCCAGGCGCTCTGGAGTTCTTCGTTGATCATCAATCGGGTGGGGTCGGGAGCTGTGCCGGGACACCGCGGGAGCGCCAAAGTGCGAGGCGGACGGGTACACAAAGTCGGTCACTTTGGGGGCGCACGCCTCTCATCATCCACCCAGCCGAGCTTCGGGTTGTCGCACACGTTAGGCATGCCATCCTCCAGGCAAACCACGGTTGATTCACAAACCACGTGGGTCTCATTGCGGGAGACGATGACCGGCGATCCTCTGGCCATCCCGATCGCTCAGAATATCGAGACTGAGGGGGCGAGCGCGGCCGCTCGCGGATTTGATGCTGTGGAGATAAAGATAAGCACACGATCGTCACGCCCACGCGACCCCCTATGACAGCTGAAGCGGAGGGTGAAGCGCATGGACCTCAGTGAACGATGGGAGGCGCAGGCCGCTGCGTGGATCGCGTGGGCTCGGGCGCCTGGGCATGACAGCTACTGGCGCTTCCATCGCGACCAATTCCTGAGGATCGTGCCGCCTCCCGGCCGGCGGACGGTGGATATCGGCTGCGGTGAGGCGCGGCTGACGCGGCATTTGCAGGCACTTGGGCACACCGTCGTCGGCATAGATGCATCGCGTTCGCTCGTTGCTGCGGCTCGAGCAGCCGATCCGGCCATGGATATTCGCCTGGCCAACGCCGCCGCCCTTCCGCTCGACGACGCCAGCGTGGACCTGGCGATCGCCTTCATGTCGCTTCAGGACGTGGACGACATGCCTGGGGCGGTACGGGAGGCTGGGCGCGTGCTTGAGCCCGGCGGCCGGTTCTGCGTGGCGATCGTCCACCCGATCAATTCCGCCGGACGCTTCGAGACGCAGGCCCCTGACGCGCCGTTTGTGATCAAGGGGGACTATCTGCGTGGCTTCGACTACGCCGACACGATCGAACGCGATGGACTGTCGATGACATTTCACAGCCGGCACCGGCCGCTGGAGAGCTTCTTTTTCGCGCTGGAGGAAGCTGGCCTGATGGTTGAAGCCCTGCGTGAGCCCCAGGTGCCGGACCAGGCCATCAACATGGACCTGAGCCGCCGTTGGCAGCGGCTGCCCCTGTTTCTCCACCTGCGTGCCCACCGCCCTTGACGCTCGTGTGAGGCTCCCCATGCCCCGGCGTTGGGAACGCCAGCCTGCGCCAGGCGGGACGGATCATCGGTGCGCCAGGATGGCCGCAGCCGTCTGGTGGCCTTCTGGGGGGCCTTCTGGGCAGCCTTCTGGCGGCCATCAACGAATCATGATCAGGGTGCGTGAAACGGAAAACAAGACGCTCTGGACCGTGCAATGACCGGCGTGCTCGCCTCCTCCTATCTTGCCGCGCTGAACGAGGCCCAGCGCAGCGCCGTCGAGCATGGCGTCGTGTCCAACGGCGCCAATGTCGCGGGGCCGCTCCTGGTCATCGCCGGCGCCGGATCGGGCAAGACCAACACGCTGGCGCACCGCGTCGCCCACCTCATCGTCCATGGCGCCGATCCGGCTCGCCTGCTTCTCCTCACCTTCTCGCGGCGCGCCGCTGCCGAGATGGAGCGGCGGGCGCAGCGCCTCGTCGCCAGCGCCACAATATCGGACGGCCAACGCCCCCTCCTCTGGTC
>JAFMSC010000342.1 GCA_017353825.1 Hyphomicrobiaceae bacterium
ACGCTCAGGAGGCCTTCCCCGAGCGCCCGATCCGCTTGATCGTGCCGTTTCCGGCCGGCGGCACCGTCGATCTGGTGGCGCGCCTGCTTGCCGAGCGCATCAAGGAGGAGCGCGGGTGGAGCGTCGTCATCGAGAACAAGGCGGGTGCCGGCGGCGTCATTGCCGCAGACGCCACCGCCAAGGCGGCACCCGACGGCTACACCCTGCTGCTCACCACGCCCAATCACACCATCAACGGTGCGCTCAAGCCCAAGCTGCCGTATGACACCGAGCGCGACCTCGTTCCCATTACCATCGTAGCGCAGGTGCCGGAGCTGCTGGTGAGCTATCCCGGCGCGCCGTTCGAGAGCTTCGCCAGCCTTATCGCCTACGCCAAGCAGAACCCACGCAAGCTCAACTACTCTTCGGCTGGCAACGGCACTCTGCCGCACGTCACCATGGAGCTCTTGCTGCACCTTGCCAGTGTCGAGATCGTGCACGTGGCCTACCGGGGCGCCGCGCCCGCGCTGATCGACCTAGTGGCCGGCGTGGTGCACATCAAGTTCGACACGTTCGCGACCTCGGCCGAGCTGATCGCCGCCGGCAAGCTGCGGGCGCTGGCCGTCGCCAGCAAGGCGCGCTTGCCCCAGCTGCCCGAGGTGCCGACCATCGCCGAGCGGGGGTTCCCCGGCTACGAGGGCGTGCTGTGGATGGGCTTGGTCGCGCCGGCCGGAACACCCAAGGCGGCCATCGACAAGTTGGTAGAGGCCAGCGTCAGCGCAGTGCGCTCGCCGGCGCTAGCGGAGCGGCTGGTGCGCGACAGCGTCGAGCCGGTGGGCAGCACGCCGGCCGAGTTCGCTGCCCGCATCACCAGCGAGATGGCGCAGTGGCGCGACCTCGCGAAGTCCGTGCAGGTCCCACTGCAGTGACTTGGGACGCTGCAACTTGAAAGGTAGAGCGCGGGGCTGATCATTACCCGGGGCCCCGACCCGAACCCGAGGTGCCGCTTCGGGTATCCGTCGGCGACGGTTGATGCCCACATCCACCTGTTCGGGTCGGCGGCGTACTATCCCCGGTGGCGATAGGTCGGAGACCGCAAGGGGCGTCGTCCGTCAGCTCCGGTCCCGGCAGACCAGCGGGTCGGGGCAGTGCGGGCCAACTCGCTGATCGGCGCAATACCGGCCGACGACTTACTCAGCCTGCCGTCTTGGCACCGCTTGCGGCAGATGGCGGTTCGAGCTACGGGCAACCTGAACCAGACCCATCGCCCAAAGGGCTCCCATGACTGACCCCTACGACCTGCTCCTGCGCGGCGGCACCTTTGTCAACCACGACGGGCGGACCCAGCGCGATATCGGCATCCAGGCCGGGCGGATTGCGGCCTTGGGCGATCTGTCGGGCGTGACCGCGGTCGAAGTGATCGACGCTCGGGGCCTGCACATCTTACCGGGCGTGATTGACACGCAGGTGCACTTCCGCGAGCCGGGGCTGGAGCACAAGGAAGATCTGGAGACGGGCAGCCGCGCGGCCGTCATGGGTGGGGTCACTGCAGTGTTCGAGATGCCGAATACCAAGCCGCTGACCACATCAGCCGAGGCGCTGGCGGACAAGGTGGCGCGCGCGCGGCGCATGTTCTGCGACTTCGCCTTCTACGTGGGCGGCACGCGCGAGAACATCGGCAACATGCCGGCGCTGGAGCGGCTCGAAGGTTCGGCCGGCATCAAGGTGTTCATGGGCTCCTCTACCGGCGATCTCCTGGTCGACGACGAGCTCTCGCTCGACCGCATCGTCGCCCGCATCTGGCGCCGCGCCGCCTTCCACGCCGAGGACGAGGCGCGGCTCAGGGAGCGGATGGGGCTCAGGCGCCCCGGTGATCCCGGCTCCCACCTCGTCTGGCGCGACGAGCAGGTGGCGCTGATAGCCACGCGCCGCCTCGTCAGGCTCGCCGAGACGCACGGCAAGCGCGTACACGTGCTCCATGTCTCGACCGCCGAGGAGATGGCGTTCCTGGCCGGACACAAGGATTGGGCCAGCGTGGAGGTGACACCACACCATCTCACGCTGGCGGCGCCCGAGTGCTATGAGCGGCTTGGCACGTACGCGCAGATGAACCCGCCGGTGCGCGATGAGCGCCACCGCGACGCGTTGTGGGCGGCGCTGCGGGCCGGCGTGGTTGACGTGCTCGGCTCCGACCATGCCCCACACACGCGCGAGGAGAAGGACCATCCCTATCCGGACAGCCACTCGGGCATGACGGGCGTGCAAACGCTGGTGCCCATCATGCTCGACCACGTCAACGCCGGCAGGCTCACGCTGGAGCGCTTTGTTGACCTCACCAGCCACGGCCCGCGGCGCCTGTTCGGCATCCGCGGCAAGGGTCAGATCGCCGTTGGTTACGACGCCGACCTAACCGTGGTGGACCTCAAGCGCCGCCAGACCATTTCCAACGCCTGGATCAAATCCCGTTGCGGTTGGAGCCCCTACGATGGGATCACGGTGCAGGGCTGGCCGGTCGGCACGATTGTGCGCGGCCGCCGCGTGATGTGGGAGGGCGAGATCACCGGCCCCGCGCACGGCGAGCCGATACGGTTCCTGGAAGCGGGCTGATTGCCAGCCGCCCAGCCGGCCCGACGTCAACCCAAAAACGAACGCGATGTTCCCGAAGTGCGATCCCCGAGCAGGTGTTGCCCTCAGTTCGGCTCGTTTGCCGAGCTGGCGGGGCCTGGCAAGCGGCGAGGCAGTCTCGATAGGAAACCTTGGCCCAGAGGGCGTGCACGTCCTCGTCAATTACAAACTGGCTCATGCCGCAGCCTTAGAGCGCGCAATCGCGTTGCTCGTCGTCCATGACGGTCACCAGCTTCGTGATCACCGCCAAACAGTGCGAGGATCGTACGCGCGATCTCGTCCTGGTCGTCATCCCACAGTCCGCGCACGGCTTCGATGCCTTTCGAGCAGTTTCGTCGCGGCGACGTCCACGACGTGCGCGGCTAGCGCTCGAGTGGCGGACGCTTACCCCTCTTGCGCCAACGGCCGAGCCACGGACTCGAGCGATTTGCGCTCGGCGGCGACGCCCCATAGGGCCGCCACCGCGGCGGCAGCCAGCATCAGGGCCGCACCGAACAGGTAGCCCGCAAACACGCTGGCGCGCGACCCGGTCTCGATCAGTGCGCCGAACAGCAGCGGGCCAGCGATACCGCCGATGCCGGTGCCCACCGCATAGAAAAGGGCGATGGCAAGCGCGCGGATCTCCAGCGGGAAGGTCTCGCTCACCGTAAGATAGGCCGAGCTAGCTGCGGATGAAGCAAAGAAGAAGATGACCATCCAGCACACCGTGAGCGACGAGGCCGACACCAGGTTGCGCGCAAAGAGCCAGCCTGTGGCGGCCAGCAAGAGGCCGGAGACGGCATAAGTGAACGCGATCATCGGCCGGCGCCCGATGGTGTCGAATAGGCGACCCAGGACGACGGGCCCCAGGAAATTGCCGGCCGCGAAGGGCAGGATGTACCAGCCGACGTGATCGGCCCTAATGCTGTAGAACTCCGTGAGCACCAGCGCATAGGTGAAGAAGATGGCATTGTAGAAGAACGCCTGTGCCGCCATCAGCACGAGCCCGACGCAGGTGCGCCGCCGGTGCACTCCCAACAGCGTGGAAACCACCTCGGACAGCGGCGTATGGGTGCGCGCGCGCAAGCGGATCTTGGGGAACGGACCTGGCCGCAGCTCGTGCCCTTCCTGCCGGAAGCGGTCCTCGATGCCGTCAACGACCGCCGCCGCCTCGGCGGGACGGCCGTGGGTGATGAGCCAGCGCGGACTCTCAGGAAGCCACGTGCGCATGAACAGGATGATGAGCGCCAGGATCGCCCCGATCAGGAATGCCACACGCCAGCCCATGTCCGTGGACAACAGTGCTGGGTCGAGCAGCACGATGGAACCGGCCGCGCCCGCGGCGGCGCCCACCCAGAAGCTGCCGTTGATGACGAGGTCGGTCCAGCCGCGCACGCGTGCCGGCACCAACTCCTGGATGGTGGAGTTAATGGCCGCATATTCGCCGCCGATGCCGGCCCCGGTGAGGAACCGGAACAGGGCGAAGCTCCACACGTCCCAGGAGGATGCCGTCGCCGCCGTCGCCACCAGATAGACGGCGAGCGTGATGAAGAACAACTTCTTGCGGCCCAGCCGGTCGGTGAGCCAGCCAAAGAAGACGGCGCCCAACACTGCGCCGGCGAGATAGGCGCTGCCGACAAAGCCCACGTCCGTGCCGGTGAACCGTAGGACGGGGCTCTGTCTGAGGGCGCCGGCCACCGAGCCCGCGAGCGTCACCTCTAGCCCGTCGAGGATCCAGGTGATGCCCAGCGCCACCACCACGAGGGTGTGAAACCGCCCCCATGGCAGCCGGTCGAGCCGCGAAGGGATGTCGGTTTCGGCGACGGCGCCGCCCGGTTCGGGCGCAGGTTGGGAAAGGGCCACCGGCATGTGCGAGCAACGTCGGCCAAGGTTGGGCGGTTCCTCAACGGGCTATTGGCCCGTCCACCATCCGAGAATCGCGCCCTGGATCAGCAGCACGCCCAGCCAGTGGCCGCCGTCGATCAGTGTGAGTGAGTGACGCTCGCCCCGGAAGGCATGGTTGACCGCCATAGTGGTGATCACGAACCCGAGCCAGAGCAGGAAGCCTGTGATCAGGCCGGAGGGCACCGATATCACTGTGCCGCCGCGCGCCAGGTGCAGGAGGATGCCGGAGACCGCCCAGGCCATGATCAGGAGGGCGAGGAAGGAGATGATGAAGGGAACCCGGGATGTCCCGGTCCTCGCCTGCGCCTCGGCCTCGGTGAGGCCGCGCGCCGAAAGCCATTGGCGTCTGAGCGCGGTGTACCAGGCCGCCCCGAAGGCGAAGCTGGCGATGGCGGCGATGAGGATCGCCGGATAATAACTCCAGGTCATGACGCCTCCCGTTTTGACTCTCGTGTCCGATCCGGTTTCAGTGTCGTCGGCCTCGGTGTGGGTGCCGTCCCAGGATTGGTGGGAATCGGAAGTGGCGTTATCTCCGGCTTGATCTGAAAGCCAAAACGGCGGTTGCGAGCCGCCGACGGAGACAACGCC
>JAFMSC010000343.1 GCA_017353825.1 Hyphomicrobiaceae bacterium
CCGCATCTGGACGGCCGAGCGCGACCGCGTCATGTGGGCGGCGCTGCAGGGCTAGCGCAGGTGTCGGGGTGGTTGTTGGAGCCACTGGGAAAGGGTGGAGTTCGAATTGCCTGATTGCCGATACCCAAATCCAACACCCGCTAGGGCTTCAGCACCCGGTTGCGCAGTACCCCGATCTTCTCGATCTCCAGCTCGACCACGTCGCCGTGCTTGAGCCGCTTGCCGAGTTCCAGGCCGCAGCCGGTGCCGACGGTGCCCGAGCCGATCACCTCGCCGGCATAGAGGGTCTCGGAATTGGAGATGTGGGCGAGGATCGACGACCACTTGTGGTGCATGTCGCGCGAGTTGCCGCCGCCCCAGCGCTCGCCGTTGACGCGGGCCTCCATGGCGAGGCCGTGCGGGTCGCCGACCTCGTCCGCGGTGACGATCCAGGGGCCCAGCGCGTTGCCGGTGTCGAAGTCCTTTCCCTTGGCCGGGCCCAGCTGGCCGGCCATCTCCACGTACTGCGCGTCGCGGGCCGAGAAGTCGTTGAAGATGGTGAAGCCGAAGACGTGCTCCATGGCCCGGTCGGGCTCGATGTCCTTGCCGGTCTTGCCGATCACCGCGGCCAGCTCCAGCTCGAAGTCCATCCACTGGGAGTAGCGCGGCCAGGTGACATCGCCATCGTGGCCGATGCAGCTCAATCGGTTGGCCTTGTAGTAGATCGGCTGCCGGAACCACACGTCGGGGAACGGCCGCTTGACACCGGTTCGCTCCTCGAAGCGCGCGATGGCGTTGCGCAGGTGCAGCTCGAAGGCCAGGCAGTCGCGCATTTGCCGGGGCTCGGGAAGAGGCGCCAGCAGTCGGACCGACGCGAGGGGCAGCGCTGCCTCGGAGGGCCACTGCTCGGCGAGCCTGCGCGCCGCCTCGAGGCCGGGGGCGGCGAAATCGATGAGTGCCAGCATGCTGGCGAATGCCGGATGACGCTGACCGAGGACGCGCTCGGAGGCGTTGGCAAGGTCGAGGATCAGCCCTCGGGCGGTGTCGACCAGCCCGACGCCCGCGTGACCGCCGCGGTTGAAGGTGGCGAGTTTCATTCGGCTACTCCTGAACGGCGCCAGCGCCAGGGCGGATTACGGGTCTTCTCCCCAAGACTAATCCGGCCTACCTCGTTTCGCGGCTATTGCACCAGCCTGAGCCACGAAGCGCTAGGCAGGTGGTGAAGGCCGTCGCGCGACAGCGCGAAATCGCTCCGGGGTTGCTTGCTCTCGACATGTTTCTTGATCACCGACGGTGGGCGCCACACGAGATGGTTGAATGCGAGCGTGACCAAAACAGCGGCTTGCCCCCGTAACACATAGTTGAGCGGATCGGCGAAATCGTGCCGGGTCAGCGGCGACGAGATGGTCTTGGCTGGTTCATTCCTCGATGATGGCCACGGCGCGAGTCCAGCCGGCGGAGGCTGCCTTGATCTTCACCGGAAAGCACGCGACCTTGAAGCCGGTGGCGGGCAGCGTCTCCAGATTGGAGAGCTTCTCGATGTGGCAGTAGCCGATCTCGCGACCCGACTTGTGACCCTCCCAGATCAGCCCGGCGTTTCCGCTCTCGGCGTACTTCTTGGCAGTGTAGACAAACGGGGCGTCCCACGACCAGGCGTCGGTGCCGGTGATCTTCACCCCGCGCGAGGTGAGGTAGAGCGTCGCTTCCCGGCCCATGCCGCAGCCCGTGGGCACGTAGTCGGGCTGGCCATAGCGGGCGCCGGCGGCGGTGTTGACCAGCACAATCTCTAGCGGCTTCAGCGTGTGGCCAATGCGGGTGAGCTCCGCCTCAACGTCCGCGGAGGTGACGACATAGCCGTTGGGGAAGTGGCGGAAGTCGAGCTTCACGCCGGGCTGGAAGCACCACTCCAAAGGCACCTCGTCGATGGTGATGGCGCGCGTGCCCCCGTCCATGGTGGAGGCGAAATGCCAGGGCGCATCAAGGTGGGTGCCGTTGTGGGTGGTAATCTCCACGCGCTCGATGGCCCAGCCCTCGCCGGCGGGAAGGTCGGCGGGCTGAAGGCCCGGGAAGAATGCGCACACCTGCGACGCGCTCTCCTTGTGGCCGATGTAGGCGACCCTGGGCTCCATGCCCGGCGGGTCAGACGCAACGTTGCTCTCAAGCGCGACCGAGATGTCGATGATTCGTGAGGCCATGCTTGCTCCCCCTTGACCGGGTCAGATCCTGCCGTCGGCGTTTGCGTTATTGTCCATCGGTGGAGGCCAGGGGTCTGATCCCACCGTTCCGTCCCGGACATGGCGCTGACCCGCACGTCCGGAATGACATTCATGTTTGTCCGCAAAACCGATTTTGTCGATAAAATTGTTTGCCGTCTGCGGGCGATGACGATAACCTCGCCATGAGGGATACGCCGCGCGGCTCCAATCGCATCGATGATTCGCATCGATGATTCGGATCGATGATAACGACACAAGCGCGCGCGCCGAGGGCAAGCCATGGTAGCCCCGCTCGCCAAATCGGCCGAACCGGCAGGACCGGCCGCGGAGGCCACCGCGTCCGAGACGGCGCTGCGCCTCCTGCGGCGCGACATCGTCTCGGGCGCGCTCAAGCCCGGCAACAAGCTCAAGTTGCGCATCCTCAAGGAGCGCTACGGCATCGGGGGCAGTCCGATGCGCGAGGCCCTGGCGCAGCTCACAGCACAGGGCCTGGTGCACCAGTTGAGCCAAAAGGGCTTCCGCGTGCCGCCCCTCAGCGCTGCCCATCTCATGGACATCACGCACTCGCGCCAGTTGGTGGAGATCGAGGCGGTGAAGCTCGCCATCGAGCACGCCGATGCCGCCTGGGAGGACGACATTGTCGCGAGCTTCCACCTTCTGGAACGCATGTTCCACCGCTTGCGTGGCGCCACCGCGCGCCCCGACGTGCACGAACTCGAGAGCCGCCACCAGCGCTTCCATCGCGCGCTGCTCGCCGCCTGTCCGCTGCGCTCGGTCAGGGAGTTCTGCGACCAGCTCTATGTTCAGGCGACGCGGTATCGCCTACTGCTGAGGCGCTTCGCCCTCACTCGCGAGGTGGTCGTGGCCGAACATCGCATCCTGATGCGGGCGGTGCTCAGTCGCAACAAGGTGGCCGCGGCGAAGGCGCTCAAGGCGCACATCCTCAATACCGCCGATATGCTGCAAGGCGAGCTGGCCCGCCAGTCGGCTGGCGCTCCGGCCCGGCGGAAGACCGCCGGCGCCAGCTCGCGCTCGCCGGATCGGGTAACACGACAAGGACAAAGGCGACAGCGGAGGCGGACGAGATGACCCCTTTCATCGTCAGCAGCCTTGCCGCAGGGACTGAGCGTCGGGATTAGACTCTCCCTTCGCGGTCAGAGGTTCAACCTTGAAGGTAGACGCCAAGGGGCTGTGACCTCGCTCACCCAACGAGGCCTTTGACGACCTCTTAAGCAGTGCAACAACTGACCTCGTTTCACCCACAGAAAGCCCAACTCTGGCCGCATTGGGGCACACGATGCCCCGGGGCGTCAGGGCTGGAAGCGGTTAGGCAGGGGCGGCTTGGGACGGGGCGACGGGGCCGCCCCGCCTGTTGCGCTGTTGCTACAACCCGAGAACGAACGGGGCGACATACATGCAAGCTGGCGGCTTTTCTTTGCTTGAACTGTTCTGGTCGGCACATCCGGTCGTCAAATTCGTGATGATTGGGTTGTTTCTTGCCTCGATCTGGGCATGGGCCATCATCATCGAGAAGTTCTTCGCCTTCGCCCGGGCACGCCGCGAGGCCGACCGGTTCGAGCATATGTTCTGGTCCGGCCAATCCCTCGACGAGCTCTACATCGGCCTGTCGCACGGCCGGACGTTTTCGATGGCCTCGCTGTTCGTAGCCGCCATGCGCGAATGGAAGCGTTCGGTGGAGGGCAACATCAGGGCGCTCGGGGGTATCCAGATGCGTGTGGAGAAAGTGATGGATGTCACCATCACGCGCGAGATGGAGCAGCTCGACCGCCGCCTGCTGTTCCTGGCCACGGTGGGATCGATCGCGCCGTTCGTCGGGCTGTTCGGCACGGTCTGGGGCATCATGACGAGCTTTCAAGCCATCGCGGTGTCGAAGAACACCAACCTGGCAGTGGTGGCGCCCGGCATCGCCGAGGCCCTGTTCGCAACCGCGCTCGGCCTCTTGGCGGCCATCCCGGCCGTCATATTCTACAATAAGTTCTCCGCTGATTCGTCGCGCCTGGCGCAGCGCCTGGAGACGTTCGCCGACGAGTTCTCGGCCATCGTCTCGCGGCAAATCGACGTGAGAACCTAGGGCGGAGTCGGGCATGGGCGTCAGCTCGCCGTCATCAAGGCCCGGAGGCGGTCGGCGCGGCCGGGCGCGCCGGCATACGCCGATGCACGAGATTAACGTCACGCCGTTCGTGGATGTGATGCTCGTGCTGCTGATTATCTTTATGGTCACGGCGCCCCTGCTTCTGTCGGGGGTGCCGGTGGATTTGCCAAGCGTCAGAGGACAGTCGCTGAATGTCAACCAGGAGCAGTTGACAGTGACCTTGGACCGTGAGGGACGGGTCTACCTTGGGTCGTCCGAAGAGCCGTTGGAGCTCGATCAGTTGGTGCAAAAGCTCAAGGCGATCGGCAAGAACGCCGAGGAGCAGACCATCCTGTTCCGCGGCGACCGGCTGGCTCAGTACGGACGTGTCTCGGAGGTGCTGAACGCCGTCATCCAGGGCGGCTACAAGAAGTTCACGTTTGTGAGCGGTCCTGAGGAAATCCGGAAGGAGACCCAGAAGGCCAAGTAGCAGCGTCAGCAACGAGCGGACAGGAGCTTGCAGGTCGCACTCGCCATCTCGGTCCTCTTGCATCTCGCGATATTGGGCGGGGCCCTGTTCTCCCTCCACGCGCGGCAAGAATTGCGCGTGGCTGAGCCGGACCCCGTTGCCGTGGGCATGATCTCGCCTGGCGAGGCCACCAAAGTGCGCCAGGGGGTACGCACCGCCAAGCTCCTAGAGGCCGAGGCCAAGGAGAGCCCCAAGGGCGAGATAGCCAAGAAAGAGGCCCCGAGGACCAAGGTGGCCACGGC
>JAFMSC010000344.1 GCA_017353825.1 Hyphomicrobiaceae bacterium
TCCGACCTCGGGCTCACCGCCATCAACGGCGACGAGGGCGTTCACGGCTTCGTGCGCTCGCTCGCCACTGCCGAGCCGGTGGCCGGCGCAGGCGTGCGCCTCGTCGCGCGCAACAATGAGGTGCTCGCCGCGGGCAAGACCGACGCCCGCGGATACCTGCGCTTCGATGCCGCCCTGGTGCGCGGCGAGGGCGGACAGGCCCCGGCCGCACTGGTGGCCGAGACCGAGGCCGGCGACTACGCCTTCCTCGACATGGCCGGCGCCGCCTTCGACCTCACCGATTGCGGTGTCAGCGGTCGCACCGAACCGGGACCCGTGGACGCCTTCGCCTACGCCGACCGCGGCGTCTATCGCCCAGGCGAGACGGTGCACCTGACCACGCTGGTGCGCACCCGCGCCGGCAGCACCTCACCCGTTCCGGTCACGCTGATCGTCTCGCGCCCGGACGGCGTGGAGCATACCCGCCTGCCGCTCGCCGACCAGGGCCTCGGCGGCCGCACCGCCACGCTCGCCCTGGCAGCCTCGGTCATGACCGGAACCTGGCGCGTCAAGGTGCACACCGATCCTAAGGCGGCGCCCATCGCCCAGGTAGCGTTTCTGGTGGAGGACTTCGTGCCCGAGCGCCTCGAACTCAAGCTCGATGCGGCGGCCGAGGCGCTCTCCCCGCTGCAGCCCGGCCTTGTGAAGGTCGCCGGCCGCTACCTCTACGGCCCGCCAGCGGTCGGCTTGGCCCTGGAGGGCGAGATCGCTGTGCGACCCTCGCAGAAGGATTTGCCGGCCTTCCCCGGTTACAAGTTCGGCCTCGCCGACGAGCAGTTTACGCCCGTACGCAAGCCCCTGGAGGGGCTACCCGCCACCGACGCCGACGGCAAGGCCGATGTTGCCGTGGAGCTGCCGTCGGTGGTGAAGACCAGCCTGCCGCTCGAGGCGCAAATCATCGTCAGGCTCCGGGAATCCGGCGGACGCGCCACCGAACGCACCCTCACGTTGCCCGTCAAGGCCAAGGCCGCGCGCATTGGCATTCGGCCCCTGTTCCAGGGCCAAGTTGGCGAGGGCGAAACCGCGCGCTTCGAGGCGGTCGTCGTCGGGGCCGACGGCAAGGCCGCCCCTGCCAAAGGTCTCAAGTGGCAGGTGGTGCGCCTCGACCGGCGCTGGCAGTGGTACCGCCGCGACGGGTCGTGGGCTTATGAGCCGGTCACCAGCACCCGCCGCATCGCCGCGGGCACCGTGGACGCCGCGCCCGGCGCTCCGGCTAAGATCGAGGCGCGACTGGAGTGGGGCCGCTACCGGCTCGAGGTGAGCGACGGCGACGGGCTCGTCTCCAGCCAGGTGTTCAACGCCGGCTACTGGGCCGACGAGAGCGCCGGCACGCCGGAGGCGCTCGACGTGGCCCTCGACAAGCCGTCCTACCACGCGGGCGACACCGCGCGCGTGAGGATCGCCTCGCGCATGGCCGGCCGCGCGCTGGTCGCCGTAATGAGCTCCGGGCTCATGAGCACCGAAGAGGTCGACCTGCCCCCCGGCGGCGGCGAGGTGCCGATCAAAGTGGGTGAGACCTGGAGCCCCGGTGCCTACGTCGCCGTCATGCTCTACCGCCCGCTCGATGAGAAGGCCAAGCGCATGCCAAGCCGCGCCGTTGGCCTCCGCTGGCTTGCCATCGACCAAGAGCCGCACACGCTCAGGCTGAACTTCGATGTGCCGGAGAAGGTGGGCTCTGGCAGCCTGCTGACAGTGCCCGTCAAGATCGCCGGCCTGGCACCGGGCGAGGAGGCGCGCGTCACAATCGCCGCCACTGATGTCGGCATCCTGAACCTCACGCGCTTCGAGACGCCGAGGCCCGACCGGTGGTTCTTCGGCCAGCGCCGGCTTGGCGCCGACATCCGCGACCTCTATGGCCGCCTGATCGATGGCATGCGCGCCGAGCGCGGCAAGCTGCGCTCAGGTGGCGACAGCGGCGGCGGCCCGTCGCTTGAGGGCAACCCGCCAGTGGAAGCGACGCTCGCTTTGTTCTCCGGCATCGTCCAGGTCGGCCCCGACGGCATCGCCGCGGCCAAGCTCCAGCTCCCCGACTTCAACGGCACCATGCGCCTCACGGCCGTGGCCTGGAGCGCCGACAAAGTCGGCGCTACCTCCCGCGACGTGATCGTGCGCGACCCCGTCGCCATCACCGTATCGGGCCCACGCTTTCTGACCCTCGGCGACGAGGCGGAGCTAGAGCTGGCCCTGCACAACGTCGAGGGCCAGGCCGGCACCTACTCCATGAGCGCCGCCTTCGAGCAGCCCACGGGCGTTGGGCCCACCTCCGCATTCACGCGCGACATCACACTGGCCGCCGACGAGCATAACCGCGAGGCATTTCGGCTCAAGCCCACCGACGTCGGCCCAACCAAACTCTCCGTGCGTGTCACCGGCCCCGGCGGCATCGACGTACACCGCACGCTCAGCTACGACGTGAAGGTGCCCGCCGGCGACATCAAGCGCATGATGGTGGCCACGCTCGCCCCTGGGGTCGGCAAGATCACGCTGTCGAGCGACCTGCTCTACGACCTGATCCCCGCCCGCACCAAGCTCACCCTCTCGGTCGGCCCGCAGGGCGCGCTCGACGTACCGGGCCTCCTCAACGCGCTCGACCGCTACCCCTATGGTTGCGCCGAACAGACGGTGAGCCGCGCTCTGCCGCTGCTCTACGTCAACACCATGGCCAGGCGCATCGGCCTCGCCGATAACGAACAATTGCGCGAGCGCGTCGACAGCGCCATCGCTCGCGTGCTGGAGAAGCAGGATGCATCGGGCGCGTTCGGGCTCTGGGGACCGGCCGACGGTGATATGTGGCTGACGAGCTTCGTCACCGACTTCTTGGCGCGGGCGAAGGAACTGGGCTACAGCGTGCGCCCGCAGTCCTTCACCCAGGCGCTGGACCGGCTCGCCAACTACATCAGCTACGCGCAGGACTTCGAGCGGGGCGGCGAGGCCAGAGCCTACGCGCTCTACGTCCTCGCCCGCAACGGGCGCGCGCCAATCGGCGAGCTTCGCTATTACCTCGACACCAAGCTCGACAACTTCACCACACCCCTGGCCCAGGCCCAGCTCGGCGCGGCGCTCGCCATGATGGGCGACCGCCCGCGCGCTGAGCGCGCCTTCGGCGCCGCCCTTCGCACCTTGGCGCGCAACGATGCCGGCGAGATCCGCCGCGACTACGGCAGTTTCACGCGCGACGGCGCGGCGCTGATCACGCTCGCCGCGGAGAGCACGCTCGCCAAGGCGGAGATGCCCCGCCTGGTGGACGCGGTGGCCAACGCCTACGCATCCGAGGTCCATACCTCCACCCAGGAGCAGGCCTGGATGCTGCTCGCCGCCCATGCCCTCGCTCAGGAGGCCAAGGGCATGACCCTCGCCGTCAACGGCCAGGCACATCAGGGCGAGCTGCTGCGCGCCGTGACGCCACGCGAGCTAGAGGCGCGCCCGCTCGCCGTCGTCAACACCGGCGAGGCTCCGGTCGACGCCGTCGTGTCGGTGATCGGCGCGGCGTTGACGCCCGAGCCGCCCATCTCCAAGGGCTTCACCATCGAACGCAGCTACTATACGCTGGACGGCAGGAGGGTGGAGCTGGCGAGCGCCACGAGCGGGGCGGGCCGGCTCAAACAGAACGACCGCCTGGTCGTGGTGCTGAAGGTGGACGCCATCGATGCCGGCGGTCGCATCCTGCTCGTGGACCGGCTCCCCGCCGGCCTGGAGATCGAGAACCCCCGCCTCGTGGACTCCGGCGACATCAAGAGCCTGTCGTGGCTCAAGACGACGGTCACACCGCAGCATGCCGAGTTCCGCGACGACCGCTTCGTGGCCGCCTTCGACTTCTTCGGAGCCGGCGACAGCCGGCGCGATGGAAACAGCAGCGCTCCCCAGTCGGGAGCTACCGCGGCCTACATCGTGCGCGCGGTGATACCCGGCTCGTTCGTGCACCCTGCGGCCACTGTGGAGGACATGTACCGGCCCGCTCGCTTCGCCCGCACCTCCGCCGGCCGCCTGGAGATCGCTGGGCAGCATTAGCGTCGGTACCGCGAATGAAGCCGCCTCCCTCAGCACGACCGCGCGCAGGTTCCCCTCCCCCTGGTGGGGAGGGCCTAGGGGTGGTGGTAACCCCGATCTCTGACGTTCTGCAACTCCCTCCATCCGGTCATTCCTCCACAAGGGTGGAGGTGACGGTGCGGCACCCGCATCGCTCAAGATGGAGCGCCGGGCTGGTTGGGATGGCCCGTTGCGGCTTGCTGGCCGTCCTCATCGTGGCGTGCGCGGCCGCGGGAGTGGTCGCATGGGTCTGGTTCAATCTGGAGCCCTTGTCGCTGGCGCGTGCGGAGGCACTGTCCGTCACCGTGCTCGATCGCAACGACCGGCTCTTGCGCGCCTACGCGGCGGCCGACGGGCGCTGGCGCCTCCCGGCCGGGTTAAACGACGTAGACCCGCGTTACCTCGCCATGCTCCTCGCCTACGAGGACAAGCGCTTCCGCAGCCACCGAGGCGTCGATCCCTTGGCCTTGGCCCGCGCGGGCTGGCTCTTCGTACGCCACCAGCGCATCCTGTCGGGCGGCTCCACGCTCACCATGCAGGTGGCGCGCCTACTCCTGGGCGAGCACGAGCGCTCACTCTCAGGCAAGATCCGACAGGCCCTGCTCGCTCTCTCTCTCGAGCGGCGCTTCTCCAAGGATGAGATCCTCGGACTCTACCTGCGCCTGGCGCCCTTCGGCGGCAATCTGGAGGGCGTGCGCGCCGCCTCCCTCGCCTACTTTGGCAAGGAGCCACACCACCTCTCTCTTGGCGAGGCCGCCCTCCTCGTCGCCATCCCGCAGTCACCGCAAACGCGCCGCCCGGACCGCTTCGCCGCCGCGGCCCAGCGTGCCCGCGACCACGTCCTCGCGCGCATGTTGGCCGCCGGCGTCGTCTCGCGCGATGATGCCGAGCGCGCCACGGCTGAGCCCCTGGCGCTCCCGCCGGTCGTGCGGCGCGAGTTCCCCATGTTGGCCCCGCACCTCGCCGACGCGGAGGTGGCCCAGCACCCC
>JAFMSC010000345.1 GCA_017353825.1 Hyphomicrobiaceae bacterium
GTTTCTCTTCACTGGCTTGGCACTCGTGTTCACCGGCACCATCATCGAGAACGACTTCTGGGAGACCCGCCTCTTGCACGCCGGCCTGTGCAGCATGTTACTCGCCGGGGTCGCCTTGACCTTCCTGCTCGCGGGCGGGATCCTCACCATCGTCCAGAGGGTGCGCGACTACTTGCGGAAGAGCCGTCCGTGATCGACGACGTGCGTATCGCGCCCCTAAAGCTGCGGCTGATCTCGGCCGAGAAGCAGCTCGCCGACCTCTGCGCTGATGAAGGTTTTGCGCTGCATGGCAGGAAGCCGGGAGCCCGAGAATCCGGGGACTAGGGCAGGCGCCCCTGAATGCGGTCAAGGGTCCACTCGACACGGTCAAGGTGCCTGTTGACGCGATCGAGCCGGGTGCTCCACGCGCACGACAGGGTAGCCTCGCCCAAGCAACCGCGCCAACCGAGGGAGCCAGTGAACTCACGCCATCTCATTGATCAAGTACGGGATCGCGCAGATCGGTCTGCCTTACACCAAGGTCAAGTTCGTCTCCGAACGGGTACGAGCGGAGGCGGACAATCGCAGCAGAGAGAATGGCCTCCAGATCAGAACGCGACGAGGTTCATCAGATCGAACGCCTCGCCCAAGTTCTCCCGGCCGGTCATTGCCGCTTCCCTTGCTTCTCGGCCGGCCTCGGCGAGACCTACACCCCGAGATGCTGCACGGCGGATATGTCGCGGGCTGCGCCCCACCCCTGGCTGCTGCCTCCGTAAGCATAACCAACTCGGACCGCTGCCAGGTCATCGCCATCAGAGCGGGAACCCTCGTGTCTGCCGCAGCGCCTCGCCCAGCACCATGGCGGCGGCCACCGCCACATTGAGCGAGCGAAGACCGGCGCGCATGGGGATACGCACGCGGGCAGATGAGGCCCAGTGTACGGACTCCGGCACCCCGGCGCTCTCGCGGCCGAGGAGCAGCCAATCCGAGGCCTGGAACGCGAAGCTTGTATAGAGCATCTCGGCCCGCGTGGTGAGCAGGACGAGGCGCGAGCCGTCACACCGCTGCGCCGCTAGGAAATCGGCAAGGCTCGCGTGCCGAGTAAGCTCGACGTGCGCCAAATAGTCGAGCCCGGCACGCCTGAGCGCCCGGTCGGTCATGTCGAAACCGGTCGGTGCGATCACGTCGACACCGACCCCCATACACGCCGCCAGGCGCAGTATGGTCCCCGTGTTCTGGGCGATGTCGGGCTGGTAGAGGGCGAAGCGCATGGGGCATTTTACTGCACCCAACAGCCGCCCGCCGCCCCCCCTGCCGCGATGCGCCAAATTGCCCGCGCCCAACCCTCCAAACGGCCTTGTGAAAGCGCAACAGGAGTGCCAAAGATCGCGCGTCAATACGTCCAGTTGGGTGGCCGCGCCCTGTCACTGACAATGCCATGTCACTGACAATGCCATCGGCAACCGCGCGGAGCCCTTGCAGGCGGCGCGAACGCGTGGAGCGTCCGCTGAAAAATCGAGGCTCGCGCAATCGACGGGGTTGCCGGCGCGGCGGCGTCGGCTGGCATGTTCGGGTAGACGGCAGGGTATGCAAAAGGAGGCTGACTTGGCGTCGCAAACCGCGGAAGAGCCCAACCGGCGCGACTTCATCGTCATCGCTGCTCAAGCCTTTGCGACCGTCGGTGCGGCGGTGGCGCTGTGGCCCTTCATCCACCAGATGAACCCGGACGCCTCCACCCAGGCGCTGGCCTCCACGGAAGTCGATATCTCCCCGGTCAAGCCCGGCCAGGCCATCACCGTGCTCTGGCGCGGCAAGCCGGTGTTTATCCGCAACCGCACGCCCGAGGAGGTGAAGGCCGCCAAGGCGGTCAGGCTCGCCGATCTTAGGGACCAGGCCGCCCGCAATGATGCCCTGCCCGACAACGCCAGGGCCACCGACGAGAACCGCAGCAAGCTGGGCAAGGAGAACTGGCTGATCCTGATCGGCATCTGCACCCACCTGGGCTGCATCCCCAAGGGCCAAAGCATGGGCGATGCCAGGGGCGACTACGGCGGCTGGTTCTGCCCTTGCCACGGGTCGCACTACGACACCGCGGGGCGCATCCGCCAGGGGCCGGCGCCACGCAACCTCGAGGTGCCGCCCTACGAGTTCTTGTCCGACACCCAGATCAGAATCGGCTGAGGAGCCTGACATGGCCAGCCACGAATCCACCTTCCGGCCCAGCACCCGCGCCGGCAAGTGGCTCGACGAACGATTGCCGCTGACGCGCATGATGCACGGCCAGTTCGTTGACTTCCCCACGCCGCGCAACATCAACTACCTGTGGACCACGGGCGGCCTCCTGGTGTTCTTCTTGGGCGTACAGATCGCCACCGGCGTCGCGCTTGCCATGCACTACATTCCGAGCGCTGCCGACGCCTTCAACAGCGTCGAGGCGATCCGGCGCGACGTGAACTACGGCTGGCTGCTCCGCAACGTCCACATGGTAGGCGCCTCGTTCTTTTTCCTCGCCGCCTACATCCACATCGGTCGCGGGCTCTACTACGGCTCCTACAAGACCCCGCGCGAGATCCTGTGGATCCTCGGCGTCGTCATCTTCCTGCTCATGATGGCCACCGCCTTCATGGGCTACTCACTGCCCTGGGGACAGATGAGCTTCTGGGCCGTGACCGTCATCACCAACCTCTTCTCCTCCATCGATTCCGTCATCCCCGGCCTTGGCACCCGCATCGTGCAGTGGCTGTGGGGCGGCTTCTCGGTGTCGGGCACCACTCTCACGCGCTTCTATGCGCTCCACTACCTCCTGCCGTTCGTGATTGCCGCGGTCGTGGGCCTGCACATCTGGGCGCTGCACGTTGCGGGTCAGAACAACCCCACCGGCATTGACATCAAGTCGCCAGCCGAGGCAGTGCCCATGACGCCCTACGCCGTCGTGAAGGACATCTTCGCGCTGTCGGTGTTCGTCTTGCTGTTCGCCTGGTTCGTGTTCTACCTGCCGGATTACCTGGGCCACCCCGACAACTACACTGAGGCCAACCCGCTCTCCACCCCGCCGCACATCGTGCCGGAGTGGTACTTCCTGCCCTACTACGCGATCCTGCGCGCCATTCCCAACAAGCTGCTCGGCGTGATCGCGATGTTCTCGTCGATCCTGCTGCTGATCTTCGTACCCTGGCTCGATACCTCGCGCGTGCGATCGGCCAAGTACCGGCCGGTGTACAGGGTATTCTTCTGGATGTTCGTCATCTCGGTGATCGCGCTGGGCTACATCGGCTCCAAGCCGCCCGAGGGGGAGTACATCACCTGGGGCCGGGTGTTCACCGCCTACTACTTCCTGCATCTGTTGGTAATCCTGCCGATCGTCGGCGTGATCGAGACGCCCAAGCCGCTACCGCGGTCGATCAGCGAGGCCGTACTGGGTGAGCGGGCGAAACAGAGCGCCACTGCGGGGGGGGTGTCGTGATTTCCATCAGCAGCGCGAAAGCCGGCGCAGCAGGCTTGCTGCTGGCGGTGGTCCTCGGCGCCGGCGCCCCGGCGCAGGCTGAGGACGACGGACGCACGCACATCGAGCGCCAGACCTGGACCTTCTCGGGCTTGCTTGGCAAGTTTGACCAGGCCCAGCTGCAGCGCGGGTTCAAGGTCTACTCGGAGGTGTGCTCGCGTTGCCACGGCGTCAAGCGGCTGGCCTTCCGCAACCTTGTGCAGCCAGGCGGCCCGAGCTTCTCCGAGGCCGGGGTGAAGTCGCTCGCCGCTGACAAGTACAGGGTCGACGCCGAGCCCAACGAGCAGGGCAAGGTGCTCAAGCGGCCGGCCGTCCTCACTGACAACATCCCGCCGCCCTTCAAGAACGAGCAGGAGGCGCGCTCGGTCCAGCCCGGCGGCGCCCTGCCCCCCGACCTGTCGCTGATCGCGCGGGCGCGCGGGGTCGAGAGCGAGACACCCTTCTACCTCGTGCCCCTCACCATGCTCCGCGACATCCTCAGCGCCTACCAGGAGGCGGGTGTCGACTACCTCTACGCCTACCTCACCGGCTACAAGGAGCCGCCCCCGGGCGCCAAGGTGCCGGAGGCGATGAACTACAACGCCGCCTTCCCCGCTCCGCACTTCACCGGCATGCCCAACCCGTTCGCGGGGGGCGATGGCCTCGTTACGTACACCGACGGGACGCCCGCCACGGTCGACAACTACGCCCGTGACGTTGCCTCGTTCCTGGCCTGGGCTGCTGACCCCAGGCTTGAGGAGCGCAAGCGCCTCGGCATTGTGGTCATCGGCTACCTGCTGATCACCGCGATCCTCTTCTACTTTGCCAAGCGCCGCATCTGGTCCAAGGCGCACTGAACCGACGTGGACGTGGGCCAACCGCGGCGAGCGTAGCCTGAAGGTCCGTGAAACCGGGCGCGGCCACGGGGCTCGAGGATGAGGTGACGCCCTGGCCGAGCGTCAGCTCCAGCGTCGCCTCCAGCTGATGGTGTGGTCGGTGCCCATGGCGGGCGCGAGGCCCTTCTCAGCCGCTCACCGGTCCAATCGCCGTCAAGCCCGCGACCTTGGCGCGCTGCGCCAGCCTACTCCCAACACGGCCGGCTGCGCCGACCCCAAGCACGCCTCATTCACCACCCGGGCCGGTCGTCTGATGCAGCAGACATGCACCAGGAGATGGGCGACCTGGTCGTTCGACAAGGCCGCCGCCTCCCCATGTCGGTATCATCAATGGCGGCTCGAACCATCTTCGACCTGGTGCCGGGCATGTGTTGATGACGGGCACGCCGGCCGGCGCCGGCTGGAGCTGCAAGCCGCCAAGAGGTTCTGAAGCCCGCGACATGCTCAAGGTGGGGGTCGAGAAGATCGGGTTGCTCCGGAACCCCGTCGCCGATGAGTAGCGGTGCGTGTGCCGAGCGATGCGGCGGCAGCGCGGTTCGCCCGAGGCCGGCCTCCCGGCGAAAGAGGCCGAGTTGCCGGGGCCGTCCTTGCCGTGTTCCGCGGGTGGGAAGCGCGCGAGGTTGCCGTCAGATTCTTGGCTGCGCTCGAAGCACAGCCAGGCTATAATTTGTGGGTCTTCTGGAAGAGTGTGGGTGGAT
>JAFMSC010000346.1 GCA_017353825.1 Hyphomicrobiaceae bacterium
CCCCAGAAGGCGCAGACGGGTTCCCGCCCTGCCCGCGGCAGCGGCGCGCACGGTCTTGGTGTTGAGGGCGTGCACCGTGAGGAAGGTAGCGCCGGTGGCGGCGGCGGCACGCGTCGCCCGCTCCACGGTGTTCTCGATGTCGAGCAGCTTCATGTCGAGGAACACCGCTTTGTTGGCGCCTGTGAGCCGCCGCACGAAGTTGAGGCCACCGGCCATCACCAGCTCCAGCCCGATCTTGTAGAACGTCACGGTCGAGCCCAGCCGCTCCACGAGCGCGGCCGCCGCCTCAACCTCGGGCAAGTCCAGCGCCACGATCAGCCGGTCGCGGGCGGCAACGGTCGGCAATGGTGGCCTCCTCCAGCTGCGGAGCGAGGTTTCGGCGGCCGCGCCGGCGCCGTCAAGCGGAAAGGCATTATCGCCGGTGGAGGCCGCTTAGTCCGGACGGCCCCGGCGGCGGATCTCGTCCGCGGCCTTGTAGATATGGTCGCGCCAGTGCGCCATGTACTTCATGAACTGCTGCTCGGATGCTGGATCGCCCCCGGATGCCTTGGCCCCGCACTCCCTGAGAGCCCGTGTGGCCCATTCCGCCACCGCGGCATCGTCGATGGCGCCCATGTTGGGGTCGTCGTTGACGACCAGCTCGACCTTAGCGTCGATCCACGCCTTGGCCTTAGCATCAAGGCAAGCCTGGAACGCGCCCGGCTTCTGCCAGTCGATGCCCGCCGCCGCCGCGGGCACGTCGCCTAGAACCACGGCCCACACCAGGACGCCCACCGAGGAGGCCAACGCCCACCCACGCTCGCTACGCCACATCCACGCGTTACCCTCAGTTGGCAGCGAGGAGCTTCGGCAGCTCTCGCGCGCCCTCGGCACTTGCGTTAACCCTATCGGCGAAAATTCCCGCGGCCGCAACCGCGTATGGCCGCGCGCGGGCGCGGGCCGCCACGAATCGAGGCGGTGCGTAACATTTTGGCCGGGACTGCGCGGGCCGCAGCGATCGGCTCGCGACCACGTGCCGCGCCGCGCACCTATTGCCCGCGGCTCACGTCGTCGAAGAACCCTTTTACTTTGGCGAAAAATCCGGCCGAGTGCGGCGAGGTCTCCTTGTTGCTCTCGCGCTCGAACGCCTCCAGCAGGTCGCGCTGCTTGCGCGTGAGATTCTTGGGCGTCTCCACCTCGACCTGGATGTACATGTCGCCCACCGTCTTGGAGCGCAGCACCGGCATGCCCTTGCCCTTGAGTCGGAACTGCTTGCCGGTCTCGGTCCCTTCCGGCACGCGCACGCGTGTCATCTCGCCGTTGATGGTCGGCACGTCCACCTGCCCGCCCAGGGCGGCCGTGGTCATCGAGATCGGCACGCGACAAAAAATGTCGGCGCCGTCGCGCTGGAAGAAGTCATGCGGCCTTATCGACAGGAAGATGTAGAGGTCACCCGGCGGCCCGCCGCGCACGCCGGCCTCGCCTTCGCCCGCAAGCCGGATTTTGGTGCCATCCTCCACACCCGCCGGGATCGGCACGGACAGCGCGCGCTCCTGCATCACACGGCCCGAACCGGAGCAGGTACCGCACGGATCGGAGATGATCTCGCCGCGCCCCTGGCAGCCGGGGCAGGTGCGCTCGATCGTGAAAAACCCCTGGCTCGCCCGCACCTTGCCATAGCCCGAGCAGGTCGGACACAGGCTCGGTCGCGCGCCCGCCTTGGCACCGCTGCCCTCACACGTGGTGCAGGTGACGCTGGTGGGCACGCGGATCTGGGCAGTCTTGCCCGCGAACGCCTCGGCGAGGTCGATGTCCATATTGTAGCGCAGGTCGGCGCCCCGCTCGCGCCCGCCTGAGCGCTGGCGGCTGCGGCGGCCGCCCATGAACTCGCCGAACAGGTCGTCGAAGATATCGGACATGGACGAGGCGAAGTCCGGCCCGAACCCGCCGCGACCGTGGCCATCGAAGGCGGCATGGCCCATGTGGTCGTAGGCGCTGCGCTTCTGCGGGTCCTTCAGGACCTCGTAGGCCTCGTTCAGCTCCTTGAACCTATGCTCCGCGGACTTGTCACCGCTGTTGCGGTCGGGATGGCAGTCCTTTGCCAAACGCCGGAACGCGGACTTGATGTCCTGTTCGCTCGCCCCTCGCGAGAGCCCTAGGACCTCGTAATAGTCACGCTTGGCCATGAGCCGAGTATCCAGTCTTCTCCATCGCGCCGCAGCTGGCCTGCGGCCCAAAAGCAAAGCCCCCGCCCTCCCGGCTCAGCGCTCAAGCTCCACCGGTCGGCCGAGGGCCCGCATTCTTGTACACCCCCCTGGTCAGGCTTACGCCGACTTTTTCTTGTCGTCTTTCACTTCCTCGAAGTCCGCATCGACAACGTTGTCGCCGCCGCCGTTCTTCCGGGCGCCTGCGTCGCCGGCACCGGACTGGCCCCCGTACACGGCCTCGCCGAGCTTGAGAGCCGCTTGCGCCAGCGCGCTGGCCTTGGATTTGATCTCGTTGGCGTCCTCGCCCTGGGCCGCCGCCTTGAGGTTCGCAATGGCGCTATCGATCGCTTTCTTGTCGGCCGCCGCAACCTTGTCTCCCAGCTCCTTGATCGACTTCTCGGTGGAGTGGATGAGAGCTTCGGCGTTGTTCCTGGCCTCCACCAGCTCGCGCTTGCGGCGGTCATCCTCCTTGTAGCGCTCGGCCTCCTCGGTCATGCGCTTGATGTCGCCATCGGAGAGGCCGCCGGAGGCCTGGATGCGGATAGATTGCTCCTTGCCGGTGGCCTTGTCGCGCGCGGACACGTGCACGATGCCATTGGCATCGATGTCGAACGTCACTTCGATCTGGGGCATGCCGCGTGGCGCCGGCGGGATGCCGACCAGGTCGAACTGGCCGAGCAGCTTGTTGTCCGCTGCCATCTCACGCTCGCCCTGGGAGACGCGGATGGTGACCGCGCTCTGCCCATCCTCCGCGGTGGAAAACACCTGGCTTTTCTTGGTGGGGATGGTGGTATTGCGATCGATCAGGCGCGTGAACACGCCGCCCAGCGTCTCGATACCCAGCGACAGCGGGGTCACGTCGAGCAACAGCACGTCCTTCACGTCGCCCTTGAGCACGCCGCCTTGGATGGCGGCGCCCACGGCCACCACTTCGTCAGGGTTGACGCCCTTGTGCGGCTCCTTGCCGAACAGCTCCTTGACGACCTGCTGCACCTTGGGCATGCGCGTCATGCCGCCCACGAGCACCACTTCCCCGATCTCGGCGGCCTTCAGGTCGGCATCCTTGAGCGCCTGCAGGCACGGGCCCTTGGTGCGCTCGATCAGGTCGTCGACCAGGCTCTCCAGCTTGGCCCGGGTGAGTTTCATCGTGAGATGCAGCGGCGACTGCGTCTGCGGGTTCATGGAGATGAACGGCAGGTTGATCTCCGTCTGCTGCGAGGAAGACAGCTCGATCTTGGCCTTCTCAGCCGCCTCCTTGAGGCGCTGCAAGGCGAGCTTGTCGCCGCGCAGATCGATCTGGTTCTCCTTCTTGAACTCGTTGGCCAGATACTCGACGAGGCGCATGTCGAAGTCCTCGCCACCGAGGAAGGTGTCGCCGTTCGTCGATTTTACCTCGAACACGCCGTCGCCGATCTCCAGGATGGAGATGTCAAAGGTGCCGCCACCGAGGTCGTAGACCGCGATGGTCTTGGACTCTCTCTTCTTGTCGAGGCCATAGGCCAGCGCCGCCGCCGTCGGCTCGTTGATGATGCGCAGCACTTCCAGGCCTGCGATCTTGCCGGCGTCCTTGGTGGCCTGGCGCTGCGCGTCGTTGAAGTAAGCAGGGACCGTGATGACCGCCTCGGTGACGGGCTCACCAAGCTTGGCCTCGGCCGTCTCCTTCATCTTCTGTAGAACGTAGGCCGAGATCTGCGAGGGCGAATAGCTCTTGCCGTAGGCCTCGACCCAGGCGTCGCCGTTCGGGCCCTTGATGATCTTGTAGGGGACGAGCTTCTCGTCCTTCTCCACCGTCGGGTCGTCGTAGCGGCGCCCGATCAGCCGCTTGATGGCGAAGAAGGTGTTGAGAGGATTGGTGACCGCCTGGCGCTTGGCAGGCAGGCCCGTGAGGCGCTCGCCGCTGTCGGTGAAAGCGACGATCGAGGGAGTGATGTTGGCGCCTTCTGCGTTCTCGAGCACCTTGGGCTTGGAGCCCTCCATGACGGCAACGCACGAATTGGTGGTGCCGAGGTCGATCCCGATGACTTTGCCCATACGATGCTGTCCTCTCTCTCGTGCGGCGGACCGTCCGGACCCGTTCAAGGCGGCGCCCGGCTTCCCTCAAGGCCCCCATGACCCTGGGAACGATCCCCTGGAGCTGCTATGGTTTCTGGCCTTATATAGTGCGGGTTGATGCGGCTGCAACGGCCCGAACCCCAGTTCTCGTAGCTGTCCGCCATGGAAGTTGTTGACCGCCGCGCAACAGACACAGAGACTTTGCGGCTGCCCCCCGGAGGCATAGCCGATGCCTCCGGCTGGCGCCACCTACCGGGCTGGCTGAGCTCTGAACGGCAGCGCCTGCTGTTGGCCGCGTTGCGCGCCGTGATCGACGCTGCCCCGCTCATGCGCCCCAGCATGCCAAAGAGCGGCAAGGCTTTTTCAGTGCTGATGACCAACTGCGGGCCGCTCGGCTGGGTCTCCGACCGCGACGGGGGCTATCGCTACCAGGCTACCCACCCCGAGACCGGCCGGCCCTGGCCGCCTATTCCCGAGTTGCTGGGTGAGGTTTGGCGGGCTGTCGCGAGCTACCGTGCACCGCCGCAGGCGTGCCTGGTCAACTACTATGCGGCCGGCACCAGGCTTGGCGCGCACCGCGACGCCGACGAGGACGACGCCCACGCCCCCGTCGTGTCGGTCTCGCTCGGCGACGACGCCACCTTCCACGTGGGCGGGTCCCGCCGCAGCGACCCCAAACGGCGCCTGTTGCTGAGGTCCGGCGACGTATTCGTCCTGGGCGGCGCCGCGCGCGACTTCTACCACGGCATCGACCGCATCCACGCCGGCACCTCGCCGCTCCTTAGGGAGGGCGGCCGTTTC
>JAFMSC010000347.1 GCA_017353825.1 Hyphomicrobiaceae bacterium
CGAGCAACATGGCGCTTGCCGTGGCGCTGTGGCCGCTGGTGCCGACGGGGGTGGCGGCGCTTTTGATCGTTGTCAGCATCGGTCATTTGGGAGCAGCGTTCTTGGTGGCCGATCCCATCACCACGCCGCGGGAGCAGGGCTCGACGACTGGCCGATGGCACACCGTCTTCGGGCTGCTGTTCATTTTGGGCTTTCCCGTGGTTGTGGCGTCGTTGGCCGCCAGTGCCATCGCGGCCGGATCACCGTTCTGGCCATGGTTTCTGGGCATGCGGGTTCTGGTCTGGGCGAGCCTTGCGGTGTTCATGGTGGTGGGTCGTGTGATGGCGGCGGGCCGCTGGGTCCCGAATTGCCGATCGGCCTGCCGAACCGGCTGTTTGCGGGGCCTACGTGCGCGGACCGTCGTGATCGCGCTGGTGGCGTGGCCGCTTCTTGGCTAGGCTGAAGCGCCCTCAGAGCCCTGAATGTGGACTGGCCCAGCCCAAATCGCAAGCAGGCTCAGCGAGGAGCGAAAGGCACGCAAGCGTCGTTGCAAATAGCGTCATCGCCGCATTGGTACCTTGCGCTTCTTGCGTCGACCGTAAGAGCCTTCCCGATCCGAACGGGCACACAGATTGAATGAGCGACAACGCCAGCCCGCAGAACGTCTCCCCCGCGCGCCGCGTTGGCGTGCTGCTCATGAACCTCGGCACCCCTGATGCGACCGACTACTGGTCCATGCGCCGCTATCTCAAGGAGTTCCTGTCAGACCGGCGGGTCATCGAGGAGCCGCGCCTTAAATGGTGGCTCGTCCTTAACCTCATCATTCTCACGGTGCGACCGAGCCGGCGCGGCCGGGATTACCACAAGATCTGGAACCGAGAGCGCGACGAGAGCCCGCTCAAGACCGTTACCCGCGAGCAGGCCGAGCGGCTCGCGGCGGCGCTGGCCGACGAGCGCATCGTAGTGAACTGGGCCATGCGCTACGGCAATCCCGCCGTGGCGCCGCGCCTCAAGTGGCTCCAAGCCCAGGGCTGCGACCGCATCCTGCTGGTCCCGCTCTATCCCCAGTACGCCGCCGCCACCACGGCCACAGCCTGTGACCAGGCGTTCCGTACGCTGATGGACATGCGCTGGCAGCCCGCGGTGCGCGTCGTCCCGCCCTACTTCGACGAGCCCGCATACATCGACGCTGTCGCCGCCTCCATGCGCGAAGTCCTCGCCAAACTGGAGTTCGAGCCCGACGCCATCATGATGTCGTTCCACGGCATGCCCGAGAAGTATGCGGAAGAAGGCGACCCCTATCCCGGCCAGTGCAGGCAGACCGCGCAGCGCGTGCGGGAGCGGCTGGGCTGGCCCGAGGCGCGCTGGCACATGACCTACCAGTCCCAGTTCGGGAGTGATCCCTGGCTTCAGCCCTATACCATCGACACCGTTGAGCGCCTCGCCAAGTCCGGCGTGAAAGGGCTCGCGATCGTCGCGCCCGGCTTCTCGGCCGACTGCCTGGAGACGCTGGAGGAGCTGGACATGGAGAACCGGCAGGCGTTCCTGACGAACGGCGGAGAGCGCTTTGCCTACATCCCCTGCCTCAACGCTGGCCCGCTCGGCATGAGCGTCATCGAATCGATCGTGCGGCGCGAGCTGTCAGGCTGGATCTGAGCTCGCTTGCGCAGTTGCTTGGCAGCGAGCGTGCTAGCCCGACTTTCTCAGCCCGCCTGGCCGGTGGCGGTGTCGGTGAAGGCCGCGACCAGGCGGGCGAGGTCGGATTTGCGGTCGGAGCCGAGGCCCTTCAGAACCTCGTCGCCGACGATGTCAGCGATGGTGTTGAAGGGGTCCTTCAACAGCTGCTGATAGAGCTTACCGGTCTCGCGCGTGACCGAGAACGGGTCGCCGGGTTCCTTGCCGCCGGCCCGGTGGCCGTTGCGGACTGTTGCAACCTCGGAAGCGAGCCGCCACGCCAATAGTTCAAGATGCCGCTCTGCGGGGTTCTGAGTGTGCCCGAACGGTGTCGCCCCGTCTGCAAACCCGTCCGGCACGGTCACGCTTCGATGCTCCGGCAATCCCAGCAGCTCGTTGGGCGAAACCCGCAGAACCTCACAGATCTTTTGAATCAGCGTAAGGCTCGGCTCCACCTCTGCCCGTTCGTATCGGGTGTAACGGTTCTCCTCGATGCCCAAGGCCTTGGCGAAGTAACGCGCGCGTTCGAACCCGCCCTGCACCCGCATTGCCTTCAGGCGCTTTGCGAATTGCGAACGCACTTCCGGTGCGAGTGTCTTGGCCATAACGCTCGCAGTTTCGCAGATCTGGCACAAAATGTAATCGTCCGACAATGCATATTTGGGCGGATAGTCTTTATATTTGTAGTAAAACTCGTGCGCAGGGCGCAACCTTAAGCACTGCCGATCAGGATTCCGGCTGCGAACACGATCAGCCCGCCGACCACCACCTCGAATACCGCGCGCAGGAATTTGGTGTCCATGTAGCGCGACCTGATCCACGCGATCGCCCACAGCTCGACCACGACCACGGCGATGGCGAGCGCGGTGGCGGTCCGGAAGTCCCCAATGACGTAAGGAAGGGTGTGGCCGAGGCCGCCGAGCGCCGTCATCGCCCCGGTGATGGCACCGCGCAGCCATGGGCGGCCGCGCCCCGTGAGCGAGCCGTCATCGGAGAGCGCCTCGGCAAAGCCCATAGAAATGCCTGCGCCAACCGATGCTGCCAGGCCCACCAGCAACGTCGCCCAGGTGTTGCGGGTGGCGAAGGCGGCGGCGAACAGTGGCGCCAGCGTCGAGACCGAGCCGTCCATCAGCCCCGCCAAGCCCGGCTGGACGACCTGGAGCACGAACATGCGCCGGCGTGTCTCCTCCTCGACCCCGCGAGCGTCGTGGTTGAGGTGGATCTCGCTCAGGCGCTGCGCGACGTTCACGTGCTCCCGCTCGGCGGCGGCAAGATCCCCCAACAGCTTGCGGATGCCGGCGTCGGAGGCTTGCGCCTGCGCCCGTTCGTAGAAGCGGCGCGTCTCGGCCTCCATGGCTTCGGCCTGGGCGCGCACCTTGTCGAGGCCTAGCGGTCGCACCATCCAGATCGGATCGTGCTGGATGAAGCCGCGCACGTCCTGGCGCCGGATCAGCGGGATGTGTTCGCCGAACTTGCTGCGGTAGAGCTCGATGAGGACGCGGCGGTGCTCGTTCTCCTCGGCCGCCATCTCCCAGAATACCTGTGCCGAGGCCGGATAGTTCTCGTTGAGCCCGTCGGCGTAGTCGGCGTAAATGCGGGAGTCCTCCTCCTCAAGGGCGATGGCCAAAGCGAGGATCTCTTTCTCGGTGAGTTCGCCGAATGATCGCACAGCGCCGCTCCGTAGGGTTCGAAATAGAATAATTCTAATAGTGCCCGTCCTGCAAGCCGCTTGAGGTCTGCGTGGCGTCTGGAGCGGTGTCCCGGTAGATCAACACGTCGACAAGCCGCTCACGGGTCGATGCAACCAACGACGTGTGGACACCCGCCCTCCAGGAAGACAGGCCGGCTGCCGCCACACCCACCGATACGACGAAATGCTGGATTGGCTGAAAACAGGGGATCTGGAAGGCGGGGTTGGCGGCCGACATCGCGCCTCATTCGACAGCCGTCGGGTGCTCCGGCTGGCCGCCCGTCCGCAGCCCGGCCTATGCACATGAATTTGCCTCTAAGCGCGTCTTTCGTGCGCCTGCGCGCGCCGATATCGAGCTCGAGCGCAGGCTTTGTCGGCGGTTCGGGCGCTTGGCTCGCAGCCGGCCGCCTGAGAGCGTGCACTGGCCCACTGGGGTGGATATTGCGGGGGGCGTTGACAAACCCTGCCCGACCCGAGCGGGGGGTTTCGATACAAGGTGGGAGGGGCTCCATCCGCGGGAGCATCTGAGAGAGGACCGCAGGATATGCGATTGGACGAGCAGGCGCTGAGGCAAATGTTTCTGGAGGCGCGCACGCTCAGGGCCTGGCAGCCGCGCGAGGTGCCGGACGCCTTGCTGCGCGAGGTGGTGGACCTCATGAAGCTGGCACCTACGGCCAGCAACGGGCTGCCGGCGAGGATCGTGTTCGCGAAGTCGCAGGAGGCCAAGGAGCGGCTCAAGCCGCATCTGAGCCGCGGCAACGTCGACAAGACCATGGCAGCACCGGCCACCGCCATCGTGGGCTACGACGTGAAGTTCTACGCCCGTCCGCCCGCGGGCCAGGAGCCCATCAAGGGGCTGGCCGACAAGCCAGAGCAGGCGCAGGCGGCGGCGTTCCGGAACGGGTCGCTGCAAGGCGGCTACCTGATCATGGCCGCCCGTGCGCTTGGTCTCGATTGCGGGCCCATGTCAGGCTTCGACAACGCGGGGGTGGACAAGGAATTCTTCGCCGGCACCGACATCAAGTCGAATTTCCTGTGCAATTTGGGGTATGGGGACCGCACCGGCATGCCACCCCGCGGCCCGCGCTTTGCCTTCGACGAGATGGCGAGCATCATCTGAGCAGAGGTGCACCCGAATAGGACCGATGAACGTCCTCGCCTTCGATACGTGCCTCGGTGCGGTCTCCGCAGCCGTGCGCCGGCGCGGGGCCGCCGGGGAGGTGCTGTGCGAGGCGTTCGAGCTGCGCACCGCGGGCCACGCTGAGCGCCTGTTGCCGATGATCGCCGAGGTGATGGAGGAGGCCGCCATGGGCTTTAAGGACCTCGACCGGATCGCGGTGACGCTGGGACCGGGCGGCTTCACCGGGGTGCGCGTAGGCATTGCCACCGCGCGCGCGTTGGCGCTCGCGGCCGGCAAGCCGGCGGTCGGAGCGACCAGCCTGGCTGTGATGGCGCATCGCGCGCGGGAGCTATTGGGCGAGGCGGCCAAAGGGCGCCGGCTGGTGGCGGCAGTGGACGCTCACCGCGGCGCGCTCTACCTGCAGAGCTTTCCGCCGGGCACGACCGACGCGGGACCCGCGCTGCTGCTCGCGCCACAGGAGGCGGCGCAATGGGTCGGCCGGAGGGTAGGCCGGGGGGTAGGCCAGGATGGAGCGATCATCGTCGGGTCGGCAGCCGCCGGGCTGGCC
>JAFMSC010000348.1 GCA_017353825.1 Hyphomicrobiaceae bacterium
CCCCTCACCCCCCCGAAGGTCGCATACGAATGAGCCTAGCACAGACAATGCGTATCGTGTCCATCGCTTTCTTGGTCGGCGCCGCAGTATGCTTCAGCGGCCTGCTGCCGCGGGCGACGGCCCAGGCCCCGGCGGAACAGTCCGCGCCGGGCGACCGCGAGCCCGCGCGTCGCGTCGTCATCCGCTTTGTAACGGAGAGCGACTTTCCGCCCTTCAACTACTTCGACGAGGACGACGTGCTCACGGGGTTCAACGTCGACATCGCGCGTGCCGTATGCCTGGAGGTGGGCGCCGCCTGCGACATCCAGGTCCGCCCGTGGGCCGACCTGCTGCCGGCGCTCAAGAAGGGCGAGGCTGATGCCGTGATCGCGTCGCACGCTCCGAGCCCCAACCTGCTCAAGCTCATTGACTTCAGCGAGCCTTACTACTTCACGCCCGGCCGGTTTGCGGCCCGCCGCGAGCTGGCACACGTGGAGTTGACACCCGAGGGGCTGGAGGGCCGTAAGGTCGCCGTGGCCAAGCGCACCGCACACGAGGCCTATCTGCGCACGTTCTTCCGCGACAGCTCGATCAGGACCTACGAGACCGTTGAGCTGGCGCGCGACGCCCTCATCACGGGTGCCGTCGATTTCCTGTTCGACGACGGCGTGAGCCTGGCGTTCTGGCTCAACGGCACCGCGTCCAAGGGGTGCTGCGAATTCAGGGGCGGACCGTTCGCGGAGGCCAAGTTCTTCGGCGACGGCATCGGCATCGCCGTCAACCGCGGCGACACCCAGCTCAAAGGCATGATCGACGGCGCGCTGCGGCGCCTGCGCCAGACCGGGCGCTACGAGGAGCTGCTGCTGCGCTACTTCCCGCAGCGCGTGTTCTGAACGCAGCTGTCAAGCCCGCCGAACGGCTAAGCCTGTGCCTTGGCGTCAACAACGCCTAAGCCTTGGCATCAAGGATGCCTCGCGGGGGCGATGGGCCAGGAGTGCCTCACAGGGTGCCCGCGGCGGTTGTCCCTCATGAACACCATTTCTTGGACCTCGCCGTATCGCTCCGCCCGGCGCGGCGGTAAAAGGCGCGCCGCGGCGCCTATCGAGGGCGGCAGCTCAGCGAGACCAGATCATGCCAGCAGCAGCGGCCTCACGTTCGAAGGCCGGCAAGCGACCACAACGGCAGGCGCAGTACAGCCGGTTCTGGCCGCTGACGCTCGGAGCCATCGGCGTGGTCTACGGCGATATCGGCACCAGCCCCATCTACGCGTTTCGCGAGGCGGCCGTGGCGGCCACGGGCGAGGCCCAGGTGATGCCACAGACCGTGCTCGGCATCCTCTCGCTGATCGTGTGGTCGCTGCTGCTGCTGGTGACCGTGAAGTACGTCTTCGCGCTGCTGCGGGCCGACTTCAACGGCGAGGGTGGCACGTTCGCGCTGATGGCCCTGGCCCAGTCGGTGGCGCAGCACAACCGATACCCGCTCCTGTTGCTCGGCATCGCCGGGGCCTCCTTCCTCTACGGCGACGCGGTGATTGCGCCGGCTTTGTCGGTGATTTCCGCCATCGAGGGCCTGCGCGTGATCACACCGGCGTTCGACAAGCTGGTGGTGCCGTTGGCCATCGCCATCCTGGTCGGCCTGTTTGCTTTTCAGAGCCGCGGCACCGGCAAGGTGGGCGCCCTCTTCGGTCCGATCCTTCTCGTCTGGTTCATGATCCTGGCGCTCGTTGGCATCATGCAGATCGCCGCCTACCCCCGCGTGCTCGCGGCTCTCAACCCCGTTCACGGCGTTTCCTTCCTCATCAACAACGGCCTGGTGGGCTTCATCGTGCTCGGCCTCGTGTTTCTGGCGGTCACCGGCGCAGAGGCCCTTTACGCAGACCTCGGTCACTTTACACGCGTGCCGATCCAGACGGCCTGGCTCGGCGTGGCACTGCCGGCGCTGGTGCTCAACTACATGGGGCAAGGCGCGCTGGTGCTCGGCACCCCGGTAGCCATCGCAAATCCCTTCTTTCTGATGTTCCCGGAGTGGTTGCGGTGGCCCGTGGTCCTGCTGACCACTGCCGCCACGGTGATCGCCAGCCAGGCCGTGATCACTGGCGCCTACTCCCTTACCCGCCAGGCGGTCCAGCTCGGCCTGCTGCCGCGCTTCAGCATCCGCCACACCTCCGAGGAAATGGCGGGTCAGATCTACATGCCGCGCGTCAACTGGCTGCTCCTCGGTGCGGTGCTGGTGCTCGTCGCCGTATTCAAGAGCTCGAGCGCGCTGGCTGCGGCCTACGGTGTGGCCGTCACGGCCAGCATGATCACGACCTCACTGATGGCGCTCGTTGTATTCCGGCGGCGATGGCTGTGGCCGGCGTGGCGCGTCGCCGCGCTGCTGGTCCCGCTCCTCGCCATCGAGCTCGTGTTCTTCAGTGCCAATGCCATCAAGCTCGTCGAAGGCGCCTGGATGCCGCTCGCCTGCGCCGCGCTCCTGATCCTGGTGATGCTCACTTGGCGGCGCGGCGCTGCCATCTTGGCGGCGCACGATGCATCGTTCGCCGATCTGCGCACGGTGGTCAACGCCCTGGAGCGCAAGCCCCCGCTGCGCGTGAGCGGCACGGCCGTGTTCCTCACCGCTACCCCCGATGCGGCGCCCAGCTCGCTGCTCCACAATCTCAAGCACAACCACATGCTGCACGAGCGCAATTTTCTGCTCACGATCCGCACCGCTGACGCGCCGCGCGTGCCCAACAACGAACGCATCAAGATCGAGCCGCTCTCGGAGACCTTCAGCGCCGTGACGCTCACCTACGGCTTCATGGAGACGCCCGACGTGATGAAGGGGCTGCAGCTGTGCCGCCACCGCGGGCTCAACATCGATCCGCCGGCCACGTCATTCTTCCTGTCGCGCCGCATTCTGAAGCCTGGGTCGCGGCCGCAGATGAGCCGTCTGCGGGAGAAGCTGTTCATCTGGCTCGCTGGTAGCGCCGAGAACGCCACCACCTATTTCCAAATTCCGTCCGACCGGGTTGTGGAGATCGGGACGCAGATCGTGGTCTAGGGTGAGATCGTGAGATTTGGGCTGGTGCGCCAGGTACCCGCCAGGTACACGATGGTGTTCTATCCAAAGCGATACGCCGAGCGAAACGCACTTCTCACGATTCTCACCACTCGTCATCTTATCCGGAGGGGCGATGCTTCCCGCGAAGGACCGGCTCAAGATCTGCTTCGCGCACGCGGCCTATCGCATGGCGGAGCGCTTCGGTGTGCGCGACACCGGCATTGCCCACGTCGAGGTGCGAACGGCCGAGGAGCTGGCGCGGCATCTGCCCGAGGCCGACGTGCTGGTCGTCTCCATGCTGTGGAAGAACGAGCTCGCTGGGCTGGCCGGCAGGCTCCGATTGATCCAGTCCATCAGTGCCGGCACCGACCACTACGACAGGGGCCTGTTGCGCGCGCGCGGGATACGGCTCGCCAGCGCCGCGGGCGTCAATGCCGAGGCGGTGGCCGAGCACGCCATGGCGCTCATCCTGGCGCTCAGCCGGCGCCTGCCGGAGGCGCGCGACAATCAGCACGCCCGGCACTGGCGGGGCATGATCGCAGACCGCTCCCGGCGCGAGGACCAGCTTCGGGGCAAGACGCTGCTGATCGTCGGCATCGGCCGCATCGGCTCGCGCCTCGCGCGCCTGGCAAAGGCCTTCGAGATGCGGGTGATCGCGACCAGGCGCGACCCGGCGGCCGGCGCGGCCGGCGCCGACGGAGTCTACGCCAGCGCACGCCTCAATGAACTCATCGGACAGGCGGACATCGTCGCCCTCACCTGCCCGCTCACCCCCGAGACGGAGAACCTCATCGACGCAGCCGCGCTGGCCGCCATGAAGCCCGCGGCGCACGTCATCAACGTGGCGCGCGGGCGCGTGGTGGATGAGACGGCGCTCATCCAGGCGCTACAGGAGAGCCGCATCGCCGCTGCCGCGCTCGACGTTAGCGTGGAGGAGCCGCTGCCCGCGGCCTCGCCGCTGTGGTCGATGGCCAATGTGCTCATCACGCCACACACCGCCGGCGAGACGCGTGCCTACGAGGACGGAGTGATCGATCTCCTGATCGAGAACCTGGAGCGCGCCTGCCGTGGCGAACCGCTGCTGAATGAGGTGGTGTAGTGCAAAGGGCTCACCTCCGCAAGGTGACCCCTTTAGCTGCGGTAGCGCGCGAACTGTCCCTGGGGCTGGAACCGCTCAAGATACTGCGGCACGACGCCCGCCATGGCGTGCGGGGTGGCGATGCCGAGCCCCTTGAGGGTGCGGCCTTCCTTGACGGCGCCCTCGTCCACCACGTTGGGGCGCATCAGCATTCGCACCTGGTCGACGGTCAGCGGGCGCAGGCCGTGCGGCATCCAGGCCGTTAGGAGGGCGCCGATCTCGGCGACCCAGAATGGCACCGGCAGGTACCACTTGCGTCGGCCCGACCAGCGCTGCACGTCGTCCAGCAGCTGTCGGAACGTCACGATATCGGGCCCGCCCAGCTCGTAGATCGTGTGCGCCTTGGCCCTGCCGGCGCAGGCGGCAGCGACCGCGGCCGCCACGTCGCCCACGTACACCGGCTGGAATTTGCTCCTGCCGCCTCCGATCAGCGGCAGCGGCAGGAGCGGCCAGCGGGCCAAGCTGGCGAAGCGGTTAAAGAGCTGGTCCTCGGGGCCGAAGACCACCGATGGCCGCAGGATGACGGCGGTCGGGAATTCGGCCAACACCGCGGCCTCCCCCGCGGCTTTGGTGCGCGCATATTTCGCCCCGTACTTGCGGTCGGCGCCGATGGCTGAGATGTGCACAAAGGTCTTGGCTCCTGCCGCGCGGGCGGCGCGGGCGGCGGCGTGGGCGCCCCCCACGTGCACGGCGTGGAACGTCTGCCGAGCCGAGCGCGACAGGCACAGCCGGCACTCGGCCAGGATGCCGACCGCGTTCACCACTGCCGTGGCCCCCTCCGCCGCCCGTTCAAGCGATTTGGGGTAGCGCAGGTTGGCCTGCACCGGGAACACCTGCCCGACGGCGCCCATGGGTTGCAGGTAGCC
>JAFMSC010000349.1 GCA_017353825.1 Hyphomicrobiaceae bacterium
CGGCCGCCGCCGCGATCGCCACCGCCGAGCCACCGAAGGCCCCGCCCGCCGAGGCCAAGCGGGCGCCCCCTGGCCCCAATCTTGGCCCCAGACTGATTACGCCGCCCAAACCGGCGCCAGCTGTGACTATACCAGCCGCCCCGGCCGCCGGCGCCCAAGATGCTAAGCCATCCGTCCCGCCCACAGACGCCGGGGATGCTAGGGCGTCCGCCTCAGCAAGCACGGTCTCGCCAAAGGTGCAGACAGGTGTGGTACCGCCGGAGGGCGTCTCGCACAGGGCGGCGTCGCGACCCGACGATGGCGGCGCCGGCGTGAACCTCCTCGGCGTGTTCCGCGCCACGACGACCGGCGCCATCATCGCGTTTGCCGGTCTCGCGCTGGGCTTGCTTACCGCGTTCGCGGTGGCGCGCCGGCGCGAGCACGCTAAGGACGCCCGCCGAGGCCCGCGCGACCTCTCATCCGTGTCGCTGGACGGGCGGCGCGGGAAGCCTCTGCTGCGCGCCGCGGGCCCCCGCGGGGCACTCGCAGACAACACAGCACCTCCCCAGGCCTCGGTACCTGCGCGGCCCCCCGCGCCGGGTCCGGTCGCAGAGTTGGGCGACCGGATGCCGCGCACTCGGGCCGAAGCCATGCAGGTGCTCGGTATGGGCGTGGCGCCAAGCGCGACCGAGGCGGCGCTCAAGAAAATCGTCGACGGACTGCGGCAGAGCTGGCACCCCGACTTGGCCAAGGACGAGGCCGACCGGGCCCTACGCGAATTGCGCTGCCGGCAGATCAACGTGGCTTGGGACCTGCTGCGGGGCCAGCGTGCGGAGGTGTGAGTTTGAAGGGTCAGCCCCTTCTCGTCACTTCAGCGCAGAACCTGCGCGTGGGGGCAGTGATGTGATTTGTTGCCCCAACGCAGGGGGCTATCCCCTTCACAGCTGAACCGCTGCCTCGGGGTGCCCGGCCGCCTTTTGGCACAGGTCGGCCACGCGCTGTTCGGCCACGGCGATGTCGGCCTCTGCGCCCACGGCCTCAAAGGGATCGGTGTAGCAGCGCCAGAAATAGCGGCCGTCGCCCTTGACGACTGAACCCACGGCAAAATGCGGCTCCCGTTCGAAATAAAAATTCACGACGCCGGTATGAGGACACAGCCGCTTTGACAGCATGCCAAACTCTCCAGAACTTTTCCGCCCCCCAATTCCTCGTCCCAGTCCTCGAATATCGCCACAGTAGCGGCAGATGGCGCGCGCTCGCAGCAACAAATGCCGCATCAGCGATAAAGTTTCCTTGAAAGGCCTGGAGCATCGCCATACTCTGTGCACTGCAACATCCCCCCGCCTTGGGTCTTGTTGTGCGGCGAGTACACGACGACGATGGAATTTGCGCCGTACCCACACGAGCTGCGGTCGTTAACCACAAGCCTGACCCCACCTCGGGGTGGCAGCGACGGTGGGAAGCGAAAAGCCGCGCCAGCAAACTGCACACCGTGCTCCTGCCGGGGCGCCTGTCGCTCAACATGACGGTCCGATGACGGCGGTGCTGTTGGGGGTGCGGTGCGCACTGCCGTGGGCATGCCGCGGAGGGTTCAGCCGCCGTTCATCCCTTCGGCGCCACATCCGCGCCCATGCGCTCGAAACACGAGCTTGCCACTGTAGCGAAGGAGCCAACGTGAAAAAGCTCTTCCTCATCGCTCCGCTCGGCGCCGGGCTCCTGGCCCTGCCTGCGCTTGGCGAGGATACCGGGCCTGCTTTGGAGAAGTTCCGTGCCGCCTACGAATCCGGCACGGGGCTCGCCTACGTCGTGATCACGGACGAAAAGGGCAGCGAGCGCGTCTATCGCTACGGCGACGCTTCGCGCGAAGCGGCCAAGAAGGACGGGCGCGGCTTCATGCTATTCACCTGCGCTCTACCGCACGTGTTCGACACCGACCGCATTTCGCACCGCGCTGCGCTGGCCTCCGCCAAGGTCGTGCACGCCGGCGAGCCGGGCTTTGTGGACCTCGATCAGAAATACCTCAAGGGCTGTCGCAACCCCTTCGTGAGGTCCGCCGTGCCCAAGTCCGACTAGGGTTGCCCGCGTTGCGGACAAATTGCTCATGCCACGGCGGTGCCTTCACGTCATGAACTACCGTCACGCCTATCATGCCGGCAACTTCGGGGACGTACTGAAGCACACGGTCTTCGCCCTCATCATCGAGTACCTCAAGCGCAAGCCGGCGCCGTTCCGGATCATCGACACCCACGCGGGCCGCGGACGCTATGCGCTGAATTCGGAAGAGGCCGCCAAGTCCGGCGAGTGGCAGGGCGGCATCGGGCGGCTTTTGGGCATGGATGCCGCACCCCTGCCGGCGCCGGTCGCCGCCCTATTGGCGCCCTATCTCGACGCGGTGCGGGCGGAGAACGGCGCCCGCGGCCTCACCGTCTATCCTGGCAGTCCACTGATCGCCCGCCGTCTGATGCGCGCGGATGACGCGCTTGTCGCCAACGAGCTGCACCCCGAGGAGCACGCGCGCCTGAAGGCCACGGCCGGCCGCGATCGCCGGGTTAAGGTCGTGGCGCTCGACGGCTGGCTCGCGCTTAAGGCCCAGCTCCCGCCCAAGGAGCGGCGCGGTCTCATCCTCATCGATCCTCCCTTCGAGGCAGACGGCGAACTCGAGCGCATGGCGGAGGGCCTGGGAGAAGGGCTGCGCCGTTTCGCCACCGGGGTGTATGTTGCCTGGTATCCGATTAAGGACCCCAAGCCGGTCGCCCGGCTTCATCGCGCCCTGGCTGCCATCGATGCCGCGACGCATCCGCTGCGCATCGAGCTGATGCTGCGGCGCCCTGTTGATCTCGGCCGTCTCAACGGCTGCGGCCTTGTCGTCCTCAACCCGCCGCACACGCTTCGCGATGACCTGTTGCGTATATTGCCCGAGCTTACGCGACGCTTGCGTGACCGCGAAGGCGCATGTTTCCACCTCGGGTCCATCGATGCGCGCATGGGTAAGGTCTAACAGATCGGCCACGCCCCGATGAGGAAAGCGCGCGATCGCTTGACGAGGAGGCGCTTTTGCCTTGCACAGTGCACGGCAATCACTGATACTCCTGCTGAGTGCCGGGCAGCCTATCGGGCCCGGCTAAGACTATTGAGCCTGCCCTGAATGACTTGCGGGCCCGGCTGAGACTGTAGAGCCTGCCCTCAGATGACTTGCGCTCACGTGCCCTCGTTGACTGCGCCTCACCTTCCCGGACATCGGATGAGACCTGCCTGGCAACGCGTGCGCCTGCGTGGCTGCTGACGCGCACCCCAACTTATCTTCCCAAAGGGACCTAGGAGGCCTTGCATGCGGCAGAAGGGAACGGTGAAGTTCTTCAACCAGTCGAAAGGGTTCGGCTTTATCACGCCGGATGACGGGGGGAAGGACGTGTTTGTGCACATCACGGCCGTGGAGCGGTCCAACGTCGGCCCACTGTCGGAAAATATGCGCGTGTCGTTCGAGACCGAGCCGGACAAACGCGGCAAGGGGCCCAAGGCGGTCAACCTGCAGGCGGAGTAGCTCGGGCCCGGTTCCTGGGGCATTCTGGGTCACCCCTCCGATATCCGATGCCCTTGGACGCGTCACCAACCGGCCACGGGAGCCCAAGATTCGACCAAGCGCGCGGTGGACGAGCGCCACGGAGCAATGTGCAACGGTGCAGATCTCGGGCAATCTCCCCCAGAGTTTCATTCATCAGTCGTTTCGTTCACCAGTCTGAGGGGAGATCCCGTGATGAAGGCGAGCATGCGCTTGGTGGTGGCTGCCGGTGCGTTGCTGGCAACCGCTGCCATGGCCCAGGCCGAGTGCATAAGCAAGGCCGGTAAGGGCACCGGAACAACCGACGATTCCGCGAAGTCCCAGGCCTGGGAAGCGGTCCTGCAAGGCACTGACTGGGGCTCGTGGGCGACCTGGATGGTATCGAGCCAGACCGTGGGCACGGCGCCAGGCTACCGGGTCAGCAATGTCAAATCGCGCTGCTCGGCCGGGGGCTTCCTGGGCCGCGAGTGCGTGGTTGGCGCCAAGCTCTGCAAGTAGCGGGGGCGGGGCGGCCCGCGGCGATGGGCCCTCCTCAGTCGGCCGGGGAGCTCCTTGCCGAATCTTGCCGGCCCAATCCTGCGCAGCGGCGTTAGGGCCGGGCGATCCCAGAATGACGGCCTGTTAATCGAACCTTGTCATTTGCGGTCCGAAGGAAATGGAGCCGTTGGCGTGCGGAGTAACCGACAGCGGGAAGACGGAGTAAATTGTCATGACACGTAAGAGAATGCTGACGGTGCTGGCCGCCTGTGCAGCGGCCGCCATCGCCGGCGCGCCTGCGATGGGTGGTTTCGTGCTGGCGAAGGCGCACGCCCAGGAGGCGGCCAAGGTCTACAAGGGCAAGGGGGCCGAGGGCCGCAGAGCCGAGCTGCGGCGCGGCGGCTACTATTCCTACGGAGTGCCGGACGGCGCGCCCAAGTCCAACATCCATCTCGCCCCGATGGTGGACCTGCAGAGCCCCGCTGGGCCGTTCGACAGCGGCTTCTACTTCGACTCGGGGATCAACCCGCACTGGTGGAACAACGCGCCGTATCCGAACTAAAGACACGGACCCGCCGCGCCCCTCGCACAGCGGCGCGACGGTCGAGCCAAGGGGATGGGATCATGCGTCGAGCCGGCACTGCTGTGGCGGCAGCGCTGGCTGTCGGTGCCGCAGCATTCGCCGCTCCCGGCGCACAGGCAGGCTGCGCCACACTGGCCTTTTCGGTGAACGACTACGGCAAGGAAGGACCGACCCGCGACGCCCAGAACCTGCTTGAGAAGTACATCGCCGACTGGACCAAGGCAAAGGGCATCAAGACCTATACCGTCGGCAAGAAGGACGTGCGCTGCGAACTGTTCCTCAACCTCATCGTCGTAAAGGAGCACACCTGCAAGGCCAGCGCCCGGGTGTGCTGGCCTTGATGCGAAGCCGCGTGCCGCGGACGAAGCACCGTGCGCCCCGCGGCGGCCGCACGCGCCCTATTCTCTGCCCTCGTCGGTGCAGTGG
>JAFMSC010000350.1 GCA_017353825.1 Hyphomicrobiaceae bacterium
AGCCTGGCCGCGGCCGCGGTGGCGGCTGCGCGGTCGTCTAAGGCCTCCCCGCGCCGGAGCACGTCGCGCGCCACGGCCCGGTAGATGAGGCCGGTGTCGAGGTGGGCGAGGCCGAAATGGGTGGCGATGCGCTTGGCAAGCGTGCCCTTCCCCGAGGCCGCGGGCCCGTCAATGGCGATGATCATGTCCGCGCCGCCTCCGGCTGCGCGAAGGCGGCGCCCAGCTCCTCCATCAGCGGGCGGAACTCGGGGAAGCTGGTGGCGATCATGCCGGCGTCGTCCACCGTCACCGGGCGGTCGGCGCCGAGGCCGAACACCAGGAAGGCCATGGCGATGCGGTGGTCGAGGTGAGTGGCGACGAGGCCGCCGCCCGGCACGCTCCGGCCGCCGTCCACAATCAGGGTGTCGCCATCGACTTTGGCGGCCACGCCGTTGGCTAGGAGCCCGGCAGCGGTGGCGGCCAAGCGGTCGCTCTCCTTCACCTTCAGCTCCGCCAGTCCTTCCATGCGGGTTTCCCCTTGAGCGTAGGCGGCGAGGCAGGCCAGCACCGGGTACTCGTCGATCATGGCCGGGGCGCGCTCTGGCGGCACCCGTACGCCGCGGAGCCTGGCGTGGCGAACGCGGATGTCCGCCACCGGCTCGCCACCCTCGATGCGCTCGGCCGTGAAGGCGACATCGGCGCCCATCTCGCGCAGGGTTGTATAGAACCCGGTGCGCGTGGGGTTCACGAGCACCCCCTCGATGCTCACGTCCGAGCCCGGCACGATCAGCGCCGCCGCGGCCAGGAACGCCGCCGAGCTGGGATCGCCCGGCACCTTGACATCACCACCCGCCAGCTCGCCATCGCCCTTGACCGAGACGGCGCGCAGCCCCTGGCGCTTGGTGGCCGTAACGCGGGCCCCGAAATAGCTCAGCATGCGCTCGGTGTGGTCGCGGGTGGCGGTTGGCTCGATCACCGTGGTCTCGCCGGAGGCGTGTAAACCGGCGATCAGGATCGCCGACTTGATCTGCGCCGATGCAACCGGCACCTGGTACTCGATTGGGATCAGGTCGGCCGACCCGCGCACGATAAGGGGGAGGGTGTCCCGGCCCTTGTCCAGCACCTCAAGCCCCATCAGCTCCAGCGGCTTGAGCACGCGCGCCATGGGGCGCCTCGACAGGGACGCATCACCCGTGAGGCGCACCGTCATGCTGTGGCCGGAGATCACGCCCAGCATGAGGCGGACGCCGGTTCCTGAATTGCCGAAATCGAGGTCGGCAACCGGTTCCTCAAGCCCGCCGACACCCCGGCCGAACACCTCCCAAGCGCCGGCCTCGTCCTTCTTGATGGGGCAACCAAGGGCGTTCAGGGCCTTGGCGGTATTGAGAACGTCCTCGCCTTCGAGCAGGCCGGTGATGCGCGTGCGACCGGTCGCAAGCGCGCCCAGCAGCAGCGCCCGGTGCGAGATGGACTTGTCGCCCGGCACACGGACGCGCCCGCCCAGGACCTTGGCCCGGCGGGCCGACAGGGGCAATGGCGGTCTGTGCAGCACGTCAGGCGTAGCCTTGGCTAGCGGAGCGCCGCTTCGGGCGGGTGCGCCGTTGCCATAGAGCAGCCCGGCCGGGGCCTGTCAACATCGCGTCCGGCTTCCCATATAGGGGCCCGACGGGGGGCGAGGAATGCCCCTGGAAGGGACCGGGGAGTGAGCGCACTTGCGTTTTGACAGGCGCTGGAGCCCATGGCAATGAGCAGCCGAAATTTCCGCCGAGAGGGTAGGCCAATGTCCACAAAAGCCGAGCGCGGCATCAAGCGCACCTGCCAGAATCCGGAGTGCGGCGCCCGCTTCTACGATCTCAACCGCGACCCGATCTTGTGCCCGATCTGCCAGACGGCGTACCAGCTCGCGGTTTCCCCCGAACCGGTCGCGGCCGCCGCGCCCAGCCCGGACAGTGCGCGTGCTGCCGCCAGACGGCCCGCATATCAGGTCGCCACCGGTCAGAAACCGGCGGACGTACCCGTGGCGGAGGAGGACGAGGACGCGCTGCCGGCACTGGAGGGCGACGAGGAGCCCGAAACGACCGAGGAAGACGAAACCTTCCTGGAGCCGGAGGAGGAAGACGGCTCCGACATGGAGAACATCATCGGCGGGCCGGTGGCCGAGACCGACGAGCCGGATCGCTAAGCCGTACGGCCGTCAGCGTCGCGCGAGCGTCCCCGCCGGCGTCCCCGTCAGCGTCCCCGTCAGCGTCGATGGGCATGGGAGGGGGGCCGACCCATCGCCGCTGAGCGTCTCCCCCCGCCCAATCGGGGCTAGGCCATCACCTTGTCCAGCGTGATCGGCAGGTCGCGCACGCGCCTGCCGGTGGCGTGGTAGACGGCGTTGGCGATGGCCGCCGCCACGCCGACGATCCCGATCTCGCCCACGCCCTTGACGCCGAGCGGGTTGACGATGGCGTCGGGCTCGTCGACGAAGATCACCTTGATGTCCCCTACGTCGGCGTTCACCGGCACGTGGTATTCGGCGATGTTGGCGTTCATGATGCGCCCGAAGACGTGGTCCACCAGCGTCTCCTCGTGCAGGGCCATGCCGATGCCCCACACCACGCCGCCCATGATCTGGCTGGCCGCCGTCTTTGGGTTCAGGATGCGACCGGCCGCAACCGCATTGACCAGCCGCGTAACGCGGACAACGCCCAGCTGTTCGTCCACCTTGACCTCCGCAAACACGGCCGAATGCGTGTTGTGCGCATGCGCGCCGTCGTGGGGGAAGGTCGTGGGCCTCTCCTCTACGATTGGGTTGATGCCGCCGTTCCGCATGGCGTCGGCAATCGACACCGCGCTGCTGGGATCGCGGCGGCTGACCAGCTTGCCGTCGACAAACGTCACGTCGTCGGGGGCAGCGTTCGCGAGCGGCGAGTTGGGCACGGCCCTGGCGAGGCGCAGCAGCTCAGCGCGAACGGCCTCGCAGGTGGTCACGATCCCGTTCGATACCGAGGCCGCGATCCAAGATCCACCCTCTACGGGCGACTGCGGCAGCGTCGAGTCGCCCAGCTTGATCGACACCGCATCGAGCGGCAGCCCGAGCCTATCGGCCGCCACCTGGGTCATGATCGTGTAGGTGCCGGTGCCGATGTCGGAGGTGGCGCAGGCGACCTCGGCATGGCCGTTGGCCGACAGGGTTACCCGCACCGCGATCGGCATCTGCAGCGCCTCCCAAACGCCCGTCGCCATGCCCCAACCCACGAGCTCCATGCCGTCGCGCATCGAGCGCGGGCCGGGACTGCGCTTAGCCCAGCCGAACGCCTCGGCGCCTTGCCGGTAGCAGTCGCGCAGCGCCTTGCTGCTGTAGGGCTGGCCGGTGTTCTGGTCGCGGTCCGAGTAGCACCGCAGACGCAGCTCAACCGGATCGAGCTTGAGCGCGACGGCCAGTTCGTCCATGGCGCATTCCAGCGCGTAGACGCCGGTGGCGGCGCTCGGCGCGCGCATATCGCAGGAGGTGGCGAGATCGAGGTGGGCGAGCTTGTGGGTGTATTTGGCGTTGGGACAGGTGTAGAGCAGGCCCGACCAGCCGGTCTCCTGGCGGTGGAAGTCCTCGAACTGCGAGGTGACCGTGACAGCCTCGTGCAGCATGGCATCGAGTGTGCCGCCGGCGTTGGCGCCCACCCCGATGCGCTGAATCATGGCCGGCCGGTAGCCCAGCGCGTACATCTGCTGGCGTGTCAGCACCACGCGCACCGAGCGCTGGAGCTTGCGGGCCGCCATGGCGGCCAGCAGCACTTGGAACTGCGGGCGCAGACCGGACCCGAAGCCGCCGCCCATGTAGGGCGACATGACGCGCACCTCATCCGGCTTCATCGCCAGCACGCTCGTCACGTAGCGCTGCACGTTCTGCACACCTTGCGTCTTTTCGAAGATCGTGAGCTTGCCGCCGGGCTCGAACAGGGCCGTCGAGGCGAACGGCTCCATCGGGTTGTGATGCTCGATGGGCACGTAGTACTCGCCCTCGTGGCGCACCACGGCGGCAGCGAACGCCGCCTCGGGCGAGCCGCGCGGCTTCGGCGGAAAGAACGGAGCTTCGGCTGGGCTCGGCGGTTCTTTGAGGGCGACGGCCTTGTCCCGCTGGCGGTAGATGTCGGTGACATGGGCCTCCGTCTCGTACTCCACGTGCACAAGGGAGGCCGCAAACCGCGCCGTCTCCCAGTCCTCGGCCACAACCAACGCGATCGGCTGCCCGCTGAACTTGATCCGGTCGTCGTAGAGGGGCCGGAACGGCGACCCGGCCGGGGCCACGTCGTCCTGGTAGGCCTTGTCACTGTCCGGCATTGGCAGGCGGTTCTCGTGGGTGAGCACGTCGATGACACCGGCGGCGCGCAGTGCATCGCTGGGGTCGATGCGCGCCAGGCGCCCCCTGGCGATATCCGATGTCACCACGAAGCCCTGGGCAAGGCCTGGACCGAGAGCGAGGCCGGATGGGATGTGCTCGGCTGCGTACCGAGCCCAGCCCGTAACCTTGGCGCGGCCGTCAACGCGGGAGGTGGGGGTGCCGATGTGAGGTGTCACGGATGCCATAGGTGTGCTCGCACGGTTTTCCTGGGCGAGGGCTGTGCCAACGCTTCGGGGGCCATCTCCGGGGAGGAGGCGGCCCACGCCGGCGGCTCCCACCAAGGCCGCGCCGCCCAGCACGTCGCGGCGGTTGATCTCGCTCGCCATGCTCTTACTCCGCTCCGGTCCGCGGACGCACTCACGCGATCTTCTTGTTCGACTGCGATTGCGGCGTGCCGCGCGCGGCCTGCGTCAGCCCACGCACGATGACGCGCCGCGCCAGGCCGATCTTGAAGGCGTTGTGCGGGTACCCCCTGGCGTCGCGGAGCACCAGATCGGCTGCGCCAGCGAAGGCCGCCGCGTTGGCCTGCTGGCCGCGCAGCGCCGCCTCGGCTGCTGTATTCCGCCACGGCTTGTGCGCGACGCCGCCGAGGCCGAGGCGCGCCTCCCTGATCCGATCACCGTCGAGCTCCAGGGCCGCGGCAACCGAGACGAGTGCG
>JAFMSC010000634.1 GCA_017353825.1 Hyphomicrobiaceae bacterium
GATGCAGCCATCCAGAAGATCGTTGATCTGCTCGCCGCCGCCTGACGGCTCGTCTTTCAATGTTGGACTCGTTCTGTCAAAGATTCTTCGGGTAAGAGTCTAAGTCGCGCTCCTCCATGCGTTCGAGGGCATGGGCAGCGAAAGAATATGCACCCTTGGCAGCAAGTCTGCGGATCAGAGCCATCAGCTCGCCGGGGTGGGGTGGTCTTTCCATCACGGCGACTCCGTCCAACCTTTAAATCTTATAGGTTGCCTGGCGGGCAATATCAAGTGGGTAGTTTGCGCCGGCCGGGCGGGCCTTTCCTGGCCCTTGCGGGCGGTCAGCGGCTGGCCCAGCCGGCGCATAACCTTACCTTCGCCTGCCGATCTCGTCGCAATCGTACGGGCCGACGCAATGCGGCGGCGGAGCATCAATTGGCGGGCCAAATCTTTTGTCGCGGGTCCGGCGATACCACCGCTCCTGCTGCTCTCGGCGATCCTCGAACGGCTTATAGTCCCTCCGCACCCGGTCTTGATAGTTGTCCAGAGGATCGGGAGGCGGCGGCGGCGGAGGCAGCGGTCGCTTAAGAATGCGCTCGTCCACCCGCTCCCGCTCTGGCATGCGACCCCACCAACGTGGTACATCCTCTTGGGCGAGCAAGATCGGAGGACGGGCCATGAAGCTGCTTTGGGTAGCCGCCGTTGCCCTGGTGCTGTCGACGCAAGGCGCCGCGGCCAGCGACCGCCTTGCTTTTTGGGACCGCCTGGCGACGTTGCCCGCGCTCGATTCCTTGGCCGCGTACGAGTACCTTGAGTGCGCCGAGCCGGCCGCGAAGGACCTTGCCAGCAAGGACAAGGTGACCCCAGTCAGCCTAATGGGCGACTCGGTCGCCAAGGCGATCGAGGAACAGTGCGCCGCCGAGGGCGCCAAGCTGTTCACCTCGGTCGACGCCAAGACGGGCGCCGAGCTCAAGGCCATCGTGCATAGGATCAGCTGGCAGACGCTGATTGTGACCCGCAACGGCGGGCCCACCTGGGCTTGCGCCAGCGAGTGGCATGGGTGTCCAATCACGAAACTCCGATAGCGCAGACAATCAGCGTCGGGGTCTTGCTGGTCGGGGTTCATTGGCCAGCCTCCTGCGCCGGTGCTGCACTCCACCCGCATGTCTGACTGTGCCGCTCCAGGAGCGTCTTCAAGCCCGCGGTGTCGAACACGGCTGGCAGGGGTTGCTCGTTATAGGGCGTCAGCTGAGCGACGAACCTGTTCGACGCGAACAACTGCCTGAGCAGCTGCTGAGGTTGCGGCGCGAAGGCGGCGCGGTAGGAGCCGGAGGCGTTCCACACCTGCGTCACCGGCTTGGCGTCGCCGATACGGAACGTCACGCTCGGGCGGCCGAGCCCTAGATAGGCCGAATAATCAAGAAACACCTCGACCTGACCCTTCCGGCACCGGACGATGAAATCCAGGGTGGCGCCCAGGGACCGCGGCTGCCCCTCGTCGGCCTGCAGGAAGAAAACCACGCGCTCGGCGTCGTCGATCGGATCACGCTCTTGCTTGACCGCCCACTTGCCACCGCCGC
>JAFMSC010000351.1 GCA_017353825.1 Hyphomicrobiaceae bacterium
TCGTCGATCGTCGTGCCCAGACGTTCATAGCGTCCAACGCCGTCAACGATCAGCAGCTGCGTGTGCCCACCTGAGACCAGCAGCAGCAGGTACGGCGGGCGCAGCCCCTCCGTGAGGCCGACGGTCAGCGCATGCGCCTCCAGGTGGTTCACGCCCACCAGCGGCAGGCGATGCACCATGGCGAGGGCCTTGGCAGTGGTGACGCCCACCAACAGGCCGCCGATCAGGCCCGGTCCGGCGGTCACCGCCACGGCGTCGAGGCCGGGCAGGTCTACGTCCGCGTCGCTGAGCGCCAGCGCCACGATCTCGTCAAGGCACTCCACATGGGCGCGGGCGGCGATCTCCGGGACCACGCCGCCGAAGCGGCGGTGCTCCTCCCACTGGCCACGCACCACGTCGGACAATATCTGGCCGGTGCCGTCGGGCGCGCGCGCCACCACTGCCGCGGCGGTCTCGTCGCAGCTCGTTTCGATCCCCAGGACGAAAGTGGGACACTCGCTGTCGGCGCGTTTGGAGGGCTGGGCCATGGATGATACATGGGATGATACATGGGATGATACATGGGGTGATACATGGGGTGATACATGGGTGATAGATGGATGCCGAGGGGTGCCGTGCAGCGGGCGGCGCACGGGCAGTGCGTAAGCGCAGGGCACCGGGCCCCGTAAACCCGCTCGAGCCTGCTTTGCGTAAGCCCGCCTAGCATCGGGAGATTGGACAGTGCAAGCCCTGAACATCCGCATCGGCACGCGCGGCTCGCCCTTGGCGCTGGCGCAGGCGCGCGAGGTGCAGACCCGCCTGGAGGCCGCCCACGCCGCATCGCCTGCGCTGGGCCCGCTCGTGTTCGAGGTGTGTGTCATCAAGACCACGGGCGACCGCATCCAGGACCGGCCGCTGTCGGAGGCGGGGGGCAAGGGGCTGTTCACCAAGGAGATCGAGGAGGCCCTTCTGGCGGGCGAGGTGGACATCGCGGTCCATTCCATGAAGGACATGCCAACCCTGCTTCCAGGCGGCCTGAGGATGGCCGCCTTCCTGCCACGCGAAGATGTGCGCGACGCCCTGATCAGCGCCAAGGCCCGGACCTTGGCTGAATTGCCAGCAGGGGCGGTGGTGGCCACCTCGTCGCTGCGCCGCCAGGCGCAGGTGCGAAACCGGCGTCCGGACCTCAAGGTCGTGTCCATGCGCGGCAACGTTGAGACGCGGCTCAGGAAGCTCGCCGAAGGCGTGGCCGATGCAACCTTGCTGGCCATGGCCGGTCTCAACCGGTTGGCCCTCGCCGACCGCGCTGCCGGACCCGTTCCCGTGGAGGAGATGCTGCCGGCAGTGGCCCAGGGCGCCATCGGCGTTGAGATTCGCGCCGAGGACGAGAGGATGGCCGCGCTGCTGTCAACCATCAACCACGAGCCGACGGCGCTCGCCGTCACGGCCGAGCGCGCGTTCCTCGCCAGGCTGGAAGGGTCGTGCCGGATGCCCATTGCGGCCCTTGGCGAGCTTGCGGGCGGGCGTTTCGCGTTCCGGGGCATGATCCTTAGCCCCGACGGCCGCGCCTGCCACAGAGCCCACCGCGTAGGCCGGCCCGAGGAAGCGATCCGCCTCGCCGAGGAGGCCGCCACCGAGTTGCTCGCGGCCGCCGGCCCGGACTTTATCAAAGCGCTTCAAGCTTGAGTAGGCTTGCGGGCGTCCTACCTCTCAACCTGCGTCAATCTCGCGAAGCCGGAACCCATACCCCATATTTGCCGGCGACGCAGGCGCCCCCGGAAGAACGGCAGCGGCGACAACGTTGTCGATGCGGACCATTACGGGCTGCGCTGGCACCCTGCGAGATTGCACCAGGCAGGCGCGAACCGGGTCCGGCCATCGCGGGACGGGATTTTCGCCTGTTGCCTCGTTCGCCTCCCTGCGGCAGGCCTTGCTATGGCTGCATCGGCAGCCCGACGTAGTTCTCGGCGAGCGTCGTTTGCGCGGCGCGGGAGCTCACCAGATACGCCAGCTCAGCCATCTGCACGCGCTGCTCGAAGCCGCTGGCCTCCGGGAAGCGGTGCGTCAGGCCTGTCATCCACCAGGAGAATCGCTCCGCCTTCCACACGCGGGCGAGGCAGCGGTCGGAGTAGGCGTCGATGAGATCGGTGCGCCCTTGCCGGTAGTAGGCGGCGAGCGCCTCGGCCAGCAAACGCACGTCGGTCACGGCCAGGTTCAGCCCCTTGGCCCCGGTCGGCGGCACGATGTGGGCCGCATCGCCAGCCAGGAACAGGCGAGCGTAGCGCATCGGCTCGGCCACGAAAGAGCGCAGCGGCGCCATGCTCATCTCCAGCCCGGGCCCGCTCTTAAGCCTGGCCGCGACATCGGGCGGCAAGCGGTTCGCCAGTTCGCTCCAGAACCGGTCGTCGGACCAGTCGACCACGTCTTCGTCGGCGGGCACCTGCAGATAGTAGCGACTGCGCGTCAGCGAGCGCATGGTGCAGAGCGCGAACCCGCGCTCGTGATTGCAATAGATCAGCTCTGGGTTGACCGGCGGCGTGTCGGCCAGGATGCCGAGCCAGCCGAACGGATACACCCGCTCATAGGTGCGCAGCACCTGCGGCGGCATGGACTGGCGGCTCACGCCATGGAAACCGTCGCAGCCGGCGATGAAATCACACTGGATTTCACGCGTCTCCCCGCCCTTGAGGTAGTGCAGCCGCGGCCGGTCGCCGGCAATGCCCTCAAGGCTCACGTCCTCGGCCTCGTAGACCAGTTCAGTACCGGCTGCGGCGTGGGCGTCCATCAGATCCCTTTGGATCTCGGACTGGCCGTAGATGGTGACGACCTTGCCCGAGAGGCCCTTCAAGTCGATGCGGTGGCGCCGGCCGCCGAACGCCAGCTCAACGCCGTCATGGGTGAGGCGCTCGCGTAGGAGCCTGTCGGCTAGGCCCGCCTCGGCGAGCGTGTCCACCGTACCCTCTTCCAGGAGGCCGGCGCGGATGCGTGCGCGCAGGTAATCCGGGTCGCGCCGCTCCAGCACGATGCACGCGACGCCGCTAAGGGCGAGCAGCCGCGCCAACAGCAGCCCCGCCGGCCCTGCACCAATGATTCCAACTTCGGTTCGCATAGAAGGGACCGTAGGCGAACGCATTTGGCGCGCCAACTGATCCCCCGTCGCAGCGCCATCGCAGCAAAGGGGCCAGACCGTACGGGGGACCTGACCCCCTAACTCCCGCGCTCAAATACTGCGCCGGCGCACCTGCTGTGCCGGCCAATGTCAATGTACGCTGGCGATCTCCAGCTCATCGCCCAGGGCATGGCCGATGGCGGCCTGGCGGCTGTCGGTGAGGATCAAGGGCGTGCCGTCGGCGGCGTGCAGTGCGTAGAGATCGATGCCCTCGGGGAGGTTCTCCACAGCCGGGAACAGCTCCTTGGCCTCGTCGTGGGTCATGACTTTGATGTAGGCGACCTTGCCGCCGCCCAGCTGCGCTAGCTCGCTCATGCTCATGAGAGGAGCCGGCAGGGCCGTCCGAAGCGTGCCTTTGCTGCCTTTTTCCACGACGCTCACTCCTTCTCGAACCGGGGATCGCACCCCGCGTTTGCGTTGGCCAGGTCATCGTCCTCGCTCGACCTAGCCTACCTGCGATTCGTCTGATCGGCCGTGATCGAAAAGTCTCACGGTGTTTTCGAGTTGTTGCTCGCTAGCTCGACCCAACCTAGCCGCCCAACCTATCCAGCTTGGCTGCGTGCCTTGCCGATCTCCACGCGGCGGACGGCGCGTTCCGGCTGCCGCCTTACCAGATCGATCGACAGAAGCCCGTCGATCAGCTCGGCCGACTTCACTTCAATGCCGTCTGCCAGCACAAACGTGCGGCTAAACTGGCGTGTGGCGATGCCGCGGTGGATGTACTGGCGCGACTTGTCATCTTCTTGCCGGCCGCGAATGTTGAGCTGGTTCTCCTCGACCGTGATTTCGATCTGATGCTGTTTGAAGCCAGCTACCGCGAGCGTAATGCGCAACAGGTCGCCCGCCGCCTTGCCGTTGCTCTCGCTTGCGCCGGTAACGCGCTCGATGTTGTAGGGAGGATAGCCGTCTCCGCCCTTGCCGACCCGGTCGATCAGCCGCTCCATCTCTTCGAAGCCCAGGAATAGCGGGTTCGACAGGTGCGACATACGCGTCATTGCCAAGCCTCCCTTCGGCCTTGGCCCTGAACATCAGGGACCCACGGAGCCTTGCGGCCTCCGCACCCAGCCCGCAACTCGGCGCTGGTTGTGTTCGCTCAAATGATATGGTGCGCGCCGGGTTCCATTCAAGAACGATGCGGGAACGGCGGCCCGCCGCTGCCTCCCAGGTACTGATGCTAGTCGGGGCTCCGGGGGCCTGTGAGGGCGACATGCGCGACTGGCGCGTGATCGTGCTGATCTTCGCGGGCGGATTGGTCAGCGGCCTGGTCAACGGGCCTTCAACTTCACCGTGCTGGCGGGCGATGCTTGTCGCCAGCACAGTGTCCGGTCTAGTCGACCTGCGCTCTTTAGAGGCGATCGCGGTCGGCGCCCGGCACGCTGATCGGCGCATCGCTGGGTCTCAACCTTTACAAGCGCCTCGACGACCTGCGCTTTGATCGTGTCGTCCTTGTTGTGCTTATGCTGTCCGGGCTTGCCCTTGTCTGGTCGAGCTTTTGATATGGTATCGGCGCCTTGCTTTGCATCTATCGCCTGTTGAGAGCACAAGACTGGACAACATTAATGCGTCCATCGGCGGCACGTGCATGGAGGGCAAGGAGCGTGGCAAGGCAAATAACAGGGTCGCATCCCCGTGCTCGTGGGGCGCTCGGGGTCTTGGCGCATCGGCTCCTCGGCTGCGGGGGCCCGTGCCTGGCTGTGGAGGGGGCGCCGTGAGCACCGCGCTCCTGCTGCTCCTGAGCGCGGCGCTGATCGTCGCCGGCATCGTCCTGATCTGGCGCGACGTAGAGCGGGCGCGCCGCAACCCGTTCCTGGTGCGCGGCGACCGGCCGGCCCTCGCCACGGGCGATCCCGAGCTTGAGGTGACCGT
>JAFMSC010000635.1 GCA_017353825.1 Hyphomicrobiaceae bacterium
GCGCCACCGTGGGAGGGCGCGCCGCCGCGCGACGACGCCTACCACCCGCCGCCTAGGACGTTGCCGCCTGAGCCCTACGCTCCCCCGCGCCCGCCCGCGGGCGAGCCTTATTACCCGCCCGGTGCTGACCCCAGGTCGCTGCCGGGAGAGCCCTACCCTGGGCCCTACGCCACACCGGGCCCGTATGGCTATGAGGACCCGAGCCGCACCTACTCCTCAAACGAGATCGTCGACGCCGGCCACCGCTTCTTCGGAACCGTCACCAGAGGCCTCGCGAACGTTGTGGAATATGCCTTCCAGCAGCAAGGCCGGCCCAACGGGTACATCCTTGGACAGGACGCCGGCGGCGCCCTCATGGCCGGACTGCGCTATGGCGAAGGTGTCCTCTACACCAAGGACGCCGGCACCCATCGCGTCTACTGGCAAGGCCCGTCCATCGGCTACGACGTGGGCGGAGACGGTTCCAAGGTGATGGTGCTCGTTTACAACATGCGGGATCCATCGGACATCTATCAGCGCTTCGCTGGCGTTGACGGGTCTGCCTATATGGTTGGAGGCGTGGGCCTGACGTTTCAGAAGAGCGGCGACATTGTGACGGCGCCGATCCGAACCGGCGTCGGGCTGCGCCTTGGCGCCAACATCGGCTATCTAAAGTACACACCGCAGCCCACGTGGAACCCGTTCTAAGCCTGTGCTGCGTTTAGCTCAAAGCCAACATTTTAGGCTGACGGGAGCAGCCTTGGGTCCTAGTCTTGTGCTACCAACGCCCACCGTAAAAGTGTTCGCGGAAGCGTCGGGGCGTGCCGCAGCGGCACTTGAGCGGCAAGTCCTGAAGCCAAGGATGCGCCATTGACCATTCAATCCGTCATGCTGGTGGCCTTGGGCTTCTTGGCTGCGAGCCTGCTCGCCCTGCTCCTGGCCTCCGCCTTCTGGTCGCGGGCGGTGCGACTTACAACCAGAAGGCTGAAGGCCACGCTGCCCGCCAGCGAACCCGAGATCAAGGCCGACATCGACCGGCTGCGCGCGACCTATGCCGTCAAGGTGCACAAGCTGGAGACCCAGCTGGATCAGGCCAGGATCGAGCGCGCGCGCCAGCTGATCGAGATCAACCGCCGTGATGCCAGTATCTCCGCGCTGGAGAACGACGTGGTCACCATCAAGGCGGAGCTGGACGCCAACCTCAACGCCCGCCACGTGTTGGAGCAGACGGTCACCGATCGCCTTCCCAAGGTCGAGGCGCGACTCGCCGAGGCCAAGCGCCTGCTCATGATCCGCGACCGTGAGATCGCCGAGCTGGCACAGGGCGCCGAGCGCCAGAAAGCGGCTCTGGAGGAGGCGTCCTCGATCAACGCCCAGCGCATCGCTGAGATCGAGCGCCTCAACAGTCAACTGACGAACCGGGGCCTGCAAATGCGCCGGCTCGTAAGCGAGGCCGAGGGCGAGGTGTCGCTGCGCGCCGAGGCGGAGTCGCTCCGCGCCAAGACGCGCGAGCAGGCCGCGCTGATCGACCGCCTGCAACGCCGGCTGGGCGAGGGCTATGCCGCCGCCGCCGCCGT
>JAFMSC010000636.1 GCA_017353825.1 Hyphomicrobiaceae bacterium
GCGCACTGCCGGCTGCCGCCGGCGGTGTTTTTGTTCGTCCTGGTGCCGTTTTCCGTTCCGGGAATACGCTGTTTTGCGCCGGAAAGTAGCTAGCGTCGGCGCAGGTCGGTTGGGTCAAGCCTCAGCGAAGCACGCGGCTTTCGCCGGGGTTGGCCAAACCTATGATTGCCGACGCCGACGGGCGATCAATACGTGGCCCTTCCGCCGGAGATGTCGAAGGTGAAACCGGTGGTGAAGCTACACTCGGGGCTCGCCACCCAGGCCGTCATATTGGCGATCTCCTCCACCGTGCAGAAGCGGCCCATTGGAATGCGGCGGCGGCGTCCCTCGATGAACTCCGGCGTCATCTCCTTTAACAAGTCCGTCTCGGTGATGGCCGGGGCCAGCGCATTGACGGTGATGCCGCTGTCAGCCAGCTCGTTGGCGAGGCTCTTGGTGAGCGCGATGACGCCGGCCTTGGCTGCGCTGTAGGCGGAGTTGTTGGGGTTGCCATCCTTGCCGGCAATCGAGGCGATGTTGACGATCCGTCCGTAGCGGTTGGCCCGCATGTGCGGGACGACCGCCCGACAGCAATAGAACACGCCGGTCAGGTCCACCGCCAGCACGCGGTGCCAGGCCTCCGGCGGATATTCCCAGGTGGGTAGTGTCGGCCCGTTGACGCCGGCGTTGTTGATGAGGATGTCGATACGGCCGTGGGCCTTGACAGCCGCCGCGATCGCGCGCTCGACCGCATCGAGATCGGTCACGTCGACGACCTGCGCGAGCGCGGGGTCGAGATCCGCTTGGCAGGATGCCAGCGCCGCTGCGTCGCGGTCCCAGGCCACGACGCGGCAGCCGTCGCGCGCGACGCGCCTGGCGATGCCGAGGCCGATGCCTCGCGCCGCACCCGTGACGATCGCCGTCTGCCCGTCCAGCCGTGTGGTCATTGAGCGAGCCTATGCCAGTGGTGCTGGAGGCTCAACATCACGTCGATGCAGAGTTGTAATGGGTGATTGTGGGTGCCTACTCGGCCGTCCAACCGCCGTCCACCACCAGCGAGGTACCGGTCATCAGGGCTGAGGCGTCGCTCGCCAGAAACACGATCGCCCCCGTCAGATCCTCAAGCTGGCCGAGGCGGCCGAGCTTGATGCGCTGCAGCGTGTCGTCCCGGAAGGCCTGGTTCTCGAAGAAGGGGCGCGTCATCGGTGTCTCGATGAAGGTGGGCGCCAGCGTATTGACGCGGATTTTGTGCGGGGCGAGCTCGATGGCCATGGCTTTGGTGAAGCCCTCCATGGCGTGCTTGGTGGCGCAGTAGACCGTGCGGTTCCGCCCGCCGACATGGCCCATCTGCGAGGACACGTTGACGATAGAGCCGGGCCGGCCGGCCTCGATAAGCCGGCGCGCCACCACCTGCCCCACGAAATAGGCAGCGCGCACGTTGAGGGAGAATACGAGGTCGAAGTCCTCGACGGTCACGTCGACGAACGGCGCCGGCTTATTGGTGCCGGCGTTGTTGACCAGGATGTCGAACGGCTCCCGCGCCGCGACTGCGGCCCGCACCGCCTCTACGTCT
>JAFMSC010000352.1 GCA_017353825.1 Hyphomicrobiaceae bacterium
TGACGGCGCCGCCGAGCGCTCGACGAACGGTGCACCACGCACCCATCGAGTGACGTGACAAGGATGCTCTCATGACCGATGCGGCCGTCCGGCTCAGCGATATTTCCCTGGATCGGGCGGCAGCTCCCAAGGCCCGCGTGGGGGTGCTCAATGTCACCTACGTCGTGACCATTGTTGTGGTCACGCTGCTGGTGACGGTCCCGGTGGTGGCGCTCGTCTACGGCAGCTTCCGAACCGCCGCGCCCGGGCTCCCCGGCGAGTGGACGTTGCGCAACTACGCCGGACTTGGCTCCATGGGCGTGATTGCCACGATCGGCACCACGCTGTGGATCGGCTTCCTCACCTCGGCCCTGTGCACCGTGATTGGCACGACGATCACCCTTCTCGTGCATCGAACCGATTTCAAGTACGGCGACTTGGTCGCCGCCCTTGTCATGGTGGCCTTCTATTTCCCGTCCTTCATCCTGGCGATGGCCTGGATCATCATCGGGGCGCCCGGCGGGATCATCAACGCGGTCGTGGACGACATTCTGGGCCTGCCCTGGCTGCGCGTCGATATCTACACGACCATGGGCGTCATCTTCGTCATGGTGCTGCACCAGGTGCCTTTCGTCTACCTGACGATGCGCGGGCCGATCATGAGCATGGACGGCATCTACGAGGAGGCGGCGCGAACCGCCGGCGCCAAGCCCCGTGCAGTGGTCACGCGCGTCACGCTGCCCCTCCTCAGCTACTCGCTGATCTCCAGCCTCATATTGACGTTCATCATCACCATCGAGCAATTCCCCGTACCCGCCCTGATCGGCATCCCCGGTCAGGTCCACATGCTGGCCACGCAGCTCTACCTGCTGGTGCGCTTCTCGCCGACAGACTACGGCCTCGCCGCTGCCATCGGCCTCGCCCTCAGCGCCATGACCGGGGCCGCGATCTGGGCGCAGCGCCGCGTGTCGAGCGCGGGCCGCCTCACGACTGTGACGGGCAAGGCCGGCCGGCTCAAGCCCGTTCCCCTCGGCCGCTGGAAGTGGGCGGCCTACATCCTCTGCTTCGGCTACATCCTGCTTGGCCTTGTCCTGCCGATGGCGATCCTGATCTATATGTCCGTCCTCAAGTGGTTCACGGCCAACCCGCTCGAAGGCATGTACACGCTGCGCAATTACACCTACATCCTGGAAAGCAGCTCCACGCTGAACAGCTTCTGGAACACGTTGGTGGTGTCGGGCATGGGCGCGGCGATCGGCGTTGTGCTCGGGCTGCTTTGCGCCTACTTCACGCTGCGCCTGAAGCCGCGCGGGCACCGGCTGCTCGATTTCTTCGCGATTGTGCCGTTCGGAGTGCCCGGCATCGTTCTGGGCCTCGGGCTGCTGTGGGCCTATGCCTACCTGCCGCTGCCGCTTTATGGCACACTGGCGCTGCTTGTTATCGCCTTTGTCACCCGCTTCCTGCCCTACGCCACCGAGACCATCGGCGGGCAGATGGTGCAGATCGACAAGAGTCTCGAGGAAGCCGCCTGGGTGAGCGGCGCGACCCGGCTCAAGGCCGTCAACAAGGTGCTGCTGCCCCTCGTAAGCCCATCCGTGCAAGGTGCCTACTTCCTGCTGTTCATGGCGTTCTTCCGCGAGATCTCGGCGGCGATCCTGCTCTATTCCGCATCCAGCGCCGTGGTCTCGATCTCGATCTGGGCCTTCTTCGAGCAGGCCAATTGGGGGCAGGCGAGCGCGCTTGCCGTGGTCGCAACCCTCATCATCTTTCTCGCCATGGCGATTGTCACCACCTTGGTGCCGGCGGCGCGGCGGAGCTGACGTAGCAAGGACTGCCCAAGGACTGCCCAAGGATCGCCCATGAGCATCACCGTTCAAAATCTCGTCAAGCGCTACGATTCTCACACGGTCGTGGAGGGCGTGTCGTTCGAGGTCGGCAACGGCGAGTTCGTCAGCCTGCTCGGGCCTTCTGGGTGCGGCAAGACCACGACGCTGCGCTGCATCGCCGGCCTCGAGGAGGCGAACGGAGGCACCATCCGCATCGGCGAAACCGTCGTCTCCGCCACGGCGCAAGACGTGCTGGTGCCGGCGCACGAGCGCCAGGTGGGCATGGTGTTCCAGAGCTACGCCATCTGGCCGCACATGACGGTGGCGCAGAACGTGGCCTTTCCCCTTTCTGTGCGCAAGGTCTCTTCTGCCGACCTAAAAAAGCAAGTCGCGGAGGCGCTCGCCATCGTCGGCCTCGATGCGCTGAAGGACCGCCACCCCTCGCAATTGTCCGGCGGACAGCAGCAGCGCGTTGCGCTCGCCCGCGCCATCGTCGGCCGGCCCAAGGCGCTGCTCTTCGATGAGCCCCTGTCCAATCTCGATGCGAAGCTGCGCGAAGGGACGGGGGCCGAGATCCGGCGACTGCAACGCAAGCTCGGCGTGGCTACCGTCTATGTCACGCACGACCAGGAGGAAGCGCTGTCCATGTCGGACCGCGTCATCGTCATGAACGGGGGCAAGATCCAGCAGGTCGGAACCCCGAAAGAGCTCTATCGCAGTCCGGTCAACCGCTTCGTGGCCGACTTCGTGGGGCGGGCGAGCTTCATCGACGTGACCCGCGCCGAGGGAGGGCGCGGCTGGAGGACGCCGAGCGGCGAGGTCATCGAGGCGGACGACACGCTCTCCAACGGATCGGGCAGCTACCAGGCCATGCTGCGCCCGGAGGACATCGACATCGTCGAGGGCCGCGCCACTGGTGGCAGCCCGGGGCGAAGCCTTTCAGGCACGATATGCGAGATGCACTATCTCGGTGCCTTTACCGAGTACGTCGTAGAAGCCGGCGGTGCGAGGCTGAAAGTCCACTCCAAACGGGACCTCGTGGTCGGCGCGTCGGTCACCTTGGGGTTCGCACCGGAAAACTGCCGGCTCGTCTCGCTGCCCGTCGCCGGCGGCAAGTGATGAGTACCGGGCCGCACACAGCGCGCGACAAGGCTTCGGCTCGCAGAGAGCGAATATCGACCGCTAACGTTCAACCGGGAGACACCTCATCATGGCCCATCAGCTCAGATGCGTGATCATGCGTGGTGGAACGAGCAAGGCGGTGTTCCTGAAGGAATCGGACCTGCCGGAGGGCGAGGCCGAGAGAACGCGCACCATCCTCTCCGTGTTCGGCTCTCCGGACCGGCGCCAGATTGACGGGCTGGGTGGAGCCGATCCGCTGACCAGCAAGCTTGCCGTCATCGGCCCGGTCCGCACGCGCGAGCCGCGTGCTGCGGGCACGCACCTCACCTACACGTTCGGCCAGGTGGAGATCAGCCATCCGGAGATCGACTGGCTCAGCCTGTGCGGCAATATCAGCTCCGCAGTCGGCGCGTTCGCGATCTACGAAGGATATGTCGCTCCGAAGGCACCGATCACCGAGGTGCGCGTCTTCAACACCAATCTGTCACGTGTGCTGACCATCGAGGTGCCGGTAGAAGGGGGGCGCCCGCTGGAGGAGGGCACCTACGCCGTGCCTGGCGTGCCCGGCACCGGCGCCAGGATCCTCATCGACTTCTCGGATACGGCCGGCGCCGCCACGGGCGCCCTGCTCCCGACCGGGCGGCCCGTCGACCAGCTCGAGGTCCCGGAGGTGGGCTGCATCGATGCCTCCCTGGTCGACATCGGCAATGCCCATGTCTTCGTCCGCGCCAGCGACGTGGGCCTGCGCGGCATCGAGAGCGCCAGGGAGATCGACGCGAACGAGGGCCTGCGCGCCCGCCTGGAGCGCATCCGCGGCGTCGCCGCACAGCGCATGGGCATGATCTCCGATGCCGCCCGCTCGCGCGAGGATTCGCCGGCGACGCCGATTCTGGGCATTGTCAGCCCGCCCGCATCGTATCGGAACGAGAGCGGCGGAGGCGAGGTGGGAGAGGACGAGGTGGACCTCGTCTCCCGCCTGATGTTCATGCAGCAGTCCCACAAGACCTACGCTGGCACGAGCACGGTCTGTACCGGCGTTGCCAGCCGGCTGCCCGGCACGCTGGTGCACGAGGTCACCCGCATGCAAACGCGTCAGAGCGGCACCGTGCGTATCGGTCATCCGGCTGGCGTGATCGAGACGGAGACGCGCATAGAGAGCAGCTCCGACGGCTACGTCGTCCGCCGTGCCACGCTTGGGCGCACCGCCCGCCGGATCATGGAGGGCTATGTGTTCGTGCCCAGCAGGCGCAGCGAGCCCGCTGCTGGGCGTCATTGATGCGGCCGCCAGCGATCTCGGATGCACCTGCCGGCCGCTCCCCTCGCACCTATCCGCTGCTGGCGAGGCCGGGGCAGATCGGGCCCCTGCGCCTGAAGAATCGTGTGATCATGGCGCCCATGGGGACCAATTATGGGACTACGGACGGGTTCTCCACCGAGCGCGACAGGCGCTATTACGCCGAGCGCGCCAAGGGCGGGGTGGCGATGATCGTCACCGAGGCCATGAACATCTCGCCCGGGGCGCGCAACCACAACAATTCGCTCTGCGTCTTCCACGACTGCTTCATCCCGGGCCTTGCCAGCGTGGTGGCCGGCATCAAGGACAACGGCGCGCTCGCGGTTGCGCAGCTCAACCATCGCGGCCAGCTGCTGCGCCGCTCGGTGCTCGGCATGGAGCCGGTGGGCCCGGCTGACGGGCGTCATCCAGCCACCGGCGAGCCCGTGCGTGCCCTCCGGATCGATGAGATCCGGGCCATCCAGCGCGATTTTCTCGAATCCGCGAGACGGCTGTGCCGCGCCGGCTACGATGCCGTGGAGCTTCACGCGGCCAACGGCTATCTGTTCCACCAGTTCTTCACCAGGCGCTTCAATCGCCGTGACGATGCCTACGGCGGCTCCATTGCCAATCGCATGCGGCTCCTCCTGGAAACGGTGGCCCTGATCCGCGACGCGCTGCCGGAGCTGCCGCTGCTCGTGCGTATCAGCGCAACGGAGTACGTGGAGGACGGCTATACGCAGGACGAGGCCATAGTGCTGGCCCAGGC
>JAFMSC010000353.1 GCA_017353825.1 Hyphomicrobiaceae bacterium
TGTTGGTGCCGAACGGCACCCGCGGCTCGCCGCGCTTGCCCTTGGCCGTCTCCAGCGCCGACGGCGGCAGCGCCCGAACTTTGTCGATACGCGCCAGCGCGGCGGCGGCGTAGGCTGCCTCGCGCTCGATGCCGAGCCAGCGCCGGCCGAGCCGCTTGGCCGCCGCTCCGGTGGTGCCGGTGCCAAAGAACGGATCGAGCACCAGGTCGCCGGGGTTGGTGGAGGCGAGCAGGACCCGGTAGAGCAGCGCCTCCGGCTTCTGCGTGGGATGGGCCTTGCGCCCAGCCGCATCTTTGAGCCGCTCCGGCCCGGAACAGATCGGCAGCAGCCAGTCTGAGCGCATCTGCAGGTCGTCGTTGAGGACCTTCATGGCCTCGTAGTTGAAGGTGACTCGCGCCTTGCGGTCGCGCCCGGCCCAGATCAGCGTCTCGTGCGCATTCGTGAAGCGCTTGCCGCGGAAATTGGGCATCGGGTTGGTCTTGCGCCAGACGATGTCGTTCTGGATCCAGAACCCCAGGTCCTGCAGGGTCGCGCCGAGCCGGAAGATATTGTGGTAGGAGCCGATCACCCAGATGGCGCCATCCGGCTTCAAGACCCGCCGGCACTCGGTGAGCCAGGCGCGGGTGAATCCGTCGTAATCGGCGAGCGATTGGAACTTGTCCCAGGCATCATCGACGCCGTCCACCACGGTGTTGTTCGGGCGCAGCAAGTCGCGCTCCAGCTGCAGATTGTAGGGTGGGTCGGCGAACACAAGGTCCGCACTCTCGGCGGCAAGCCTGCGCAGTTCCCCGATCGAGTCCCCGACAAGAATCCGATTGACGGCCCCCGCCGTCGACGCGACGCGACGCAGACCCATGGATACGCCACCCACTGACCCAACTGAACTCACATGCTGGGCTGCCGAACCGCCGCCCCCGGTAGACCCGACTATACCACCGGGCGAAGATGTCTGGTTGCTGGGCGAAGGACGGGAACAAAAGGGGCCCAATGCTGTTACGTTCCCTTGTCCGCGTCACGCCGCCGCGCCGGACGAGAGCGACAGGGGCTGCCGCGGGCCCATATATGAGCCTGACGGCCCCCGGGACTGGCTGGGCGGCCGCCACAGAGCGGCAATCGAGAAGGAGCCAGAGCCATGTCTGTGTGCAAGGTGCGTCGCGTCGCGTTCGGCCTGGCGACAGGCGGCGCGATCGCAGTCGGGCTGTTCGTGGGCCTAGGACACGGCCTGCGCTCGGACGCCGCCGAGCCGGCCGCTCCCGCCGGGACGCCTGCCGATCAGGCCGGCAGTAATGTGCGCGTGGACGCGCCCGGCACGGCCGTGAACGTGGACAAGGAGCGCGGCAAGGTGAGCGTCACCGCGCCCCACACGGATGTCCAGGTGGACCCTGACAAGGGTCGGGTGCAGGTGCGCGCACCCTACGTCAACCTCGACGTGCGCTGGTAGCCGGGTTGAGCCCGGCGCCAGTCGCTCTGCAACCCAACATCAGCGAGTTCTGCAGGGGCTGGGGCTGCCCCGGCCAGCGCCGGGATCGACCCCAACCTAGCCTGGCGCGCTACTTCTTGAGCGGCGCTGGCGCCCGCGCGGCGGCGGTCGGAGTGGGCGGGGCCTCCTCGATGGTGCGTACCACGCTCGAGATGGGACGATCGCTGCCAGCGGCAAAGCCCTTCACGTCCTTCTCGATCATGGCGTCGTACTGGGCGAGCGTCGTGAGCTCGGCCTTGGGCTTCAGGTGCACGATCGTGTAGCCGTTGGCCTTGAGCTCGGCGAGGAGATGCGGCAACGCCTTGGCGGTCCCCGGCTGGATGTCGTGCAGCAGGATGATGCCCTTGCCCTTTTTCTCGAGCTTGCTGATGACGGACTTCACGAGCCGGTCGGGGTTGTGGTTTAGGAAGTCGAAGGAATCGATGTCGGTCGAGAAAATCGCGACGTTGCGGGTCTTCAGGTATTCGAGCGACTGTGGGGTGTCCTTGAGGGTCGGGTAGCGGAAGAACGGGGCCACGGGGCCGCCCACGGCACGCCGCACGGCGCTCATGCCCTTCTCGATCTCCGCCTTCCAGTCGCCCTCGTCCTTGAGCTTGCCGATCTCGACGTGCGCCCAGGTGTGGGAGCCGATCGTGTGGCCGGCCTTGGCCACGTCGCGCAGGATCTCGGGCAGCCCCGCTGCCATTTTGCCCACCGGGAAGAACGTGGCCTTGGTGCACTGGGCGGCAAGCGCGTCGAGGACGGCATGCGTGGTACCCACCTGGGGACCGTCGTCGAAGGTGAGGACCACCTCCTTCAGACGCAGAAAATCGTAGGCCTTGTAGTGTTCGAAGCCGAAGCCGGGAGCGCCCTTGGTGTCGATCTCCACAGTGCGCGCGACGCCCAGCGTGTTGGGGTCGGGACAGGCACCCTGTGTGCCCTGGGCCAAGGCAGCGCCCCCCGACGCCGACCACCCAAGCAGCGTCGTCACCAATGCGATCACGATGCGCATCACTCCCCTCCATCGCTTACAAAAAACCCATCCCAGCCAGACCGTAACCTGGGGTATGGCCGCAAGGAATTGCAAGCGCTTTTGAGGTACCGTTGTGCTCAGAGCTGTGCTAGCAAGCGCAGCGTAGCGCAGGGGCAGGGTTCAATCGGCGGTTTGCCGGACAACGCCCCCGCGGCAGACATAATTCGACCACGACGCGGTGCTGCGATCTGTTCTTTCCCACAGCCCGCGCAACAGAACTCGGGGCCCATTCATGTTCACGCGCAGCACTCCCGCGGAGCCCAAGCCGCTTGAGCCATTGAAGCCGAGCCCCGTTCAGGCTCCGACCGCGGCGATCAACATGCCGCGCCGATCGGGCCCTTCGGAATCCGGCAACAAGTCGGTGATCAGCAACGATCTCAAGATCATCGGCCAGGGCCTCAAGATCATCAGCCAGGGCACGCTGCAGGTGGACGGCGAGGTCGAGGGCGATGTGGCCGGCGCCGAGGTCATCATCGGTGAGCAGGGCAAGGTGACGGGCACGGTCAGCGCCGAGCGCGTGATCGTGCGCGGCAAGATTTCGGGCGTCATCCGCGGCATGACCGTGGCGCTGCAGGCCTCAGCCAGGGTGGAGGGCGACATACACCACATGTCACTGGCTATCGAGCAGGGCGCGGAGTTCGATGGGCGCTGCCGGCGCCCGCAGGACCGCTCCGAACTCAAGCTCGACCTTGAGGGCATGAGCAACGGACGCGTCTGAGCCCGACTGCAGCGGCAGCGGCATCTCGCCGCTCTCAAGGGGTAGGAAAGAGTGCTAAGGTATTCTCAGTCCGCAGCTTAAGGAAAGGAGGTGATCCAATGGTCAGTGGGATCTTGAAGTCGGCGAGGGCGCTGCTCGGTCACGCTGTTGTTGGAGCAGCCTCCGGCAGGAGCTGAGCGAGACGGGAGTTGCAGAAGGGCCAGGGTCACAATCCCTGGTCAACTCTCCTGGCCGATCGCCGCCTGAGTCTCACGGGAGCCGCCCTCAGGGCGGCTCCTTTCGTTTGCGCCAAGGAAGCGGAGAAATCCGAAGGGGAAGTCAGAAATCACAAGGCCCGGCCATTTCCGATGTCGATTTCCGACTTCTGATTTCCGACTTCTGACTTCCCGAACGCCGCGTGCCGCCCGATAATCGGCGGAGTTGGGGAACGCACCTCGGGGGGAAGCCATGGTCGGTGCCCGCATATTCGTGGCGATTGTGTTCCTGATCCTGGGCGCCTCGTTTCTGGCGTCGACGGGAATCCTGATCTACGAGTTCAAAGACCTCGACTGGCTGACGCTGGTGGTCGCGCACGCCCATCTGTTCTTTTTCTTCCCGGTCCTGGGCCTGCTCGCCCTCATCGCCTTCTACCTGCCCTCGGTGGTGCTCACCGACCTCTGTTGGAGGCACCTTCCCTACGGCAAAGCCCGTTTCATCTTGGGCATCCCGGTGCTGGCTGGCATCGCCTACGGTGCCGCCTGGTCGCTCGACAAGGAGCCGCGCGCCATCTACGAGGTCTCTCCGTCCGCACTCCTCGCCGACAGGGGCGACCCTGCCAACGGCCGCGTCGGCATTGTCGACGCGCTGGGAACCCTGCGCGAGACGGCGCAGCACCGCTTCGGGCTGTCGAGCTTCGGGCGCACGTGTGTCACCGACCCGCTGCTCGAAGTCCCCGACGAGATGCTGAAGGCGCGCTACTGCTTCCCAGCCAAGAAGAATCTCACGGGCCAGGCGTGCTGCTCGGTGCAGAACGCCTTCGCCAAGGCCGTGCTGCAGCTACAGCAAAACCCGGCGACGCGCTCGCTGTCGGGCGATCTCGATGGCCTGATCTTCCTGCCGATCAAGGCGTTCTTCATCCTGGTCGTGGTGGCCATCGCCGTGCTGCTGGCGATCTGGCGCGACCGCATGGACCAGCACTACGGGGACAAGGTGCCGGCGCTGGAGCGGGGCATTATCGTCGGCGGTTTCGCGATGCTGTTCTGGCTGGCCATGGACTACGGCTATCAGCAGACTGCCAACGTCCTCTTCGGCCGCCAAGTGGCAGGGCCGCAGCTGCGCCTGAGCCTCATCCTGGTGCCGTGGGCGATCTTCCTCTTGTTCTATTTCCTGCGCCGTCTCGGCAAGCAGGGCGAAATCGTCGGCCAGATTACCGGCGTCGTGTTTGCCGGCGTCGCGGTGCTGCGCTACGAGCAGCTCAACGACTGGGTCGTGCGCCTGTTCGGCATCGGCGCGGAGCTCTGGGTGCTGGCCGCGCTGATCGGCGTTGCGTTCGTCGGGCTGGTGGCTCTCTACTGGCTCGGACGGGCCGGGATATACCCGCGTTCCGCCGCCGCGTAGGACGGATACTGCGGGCCGAAGGCGGCCCCCGATCGGGCTGCCCAGGTTCGGGAGCTTCGCCATGCTCACGGTCTATGACGCTGCCGATGGAGTGCTCGTGGCCCGCGAGGGCGCACAGGACATCAACGGCGCCACGGTCTGGAT
>JAFMSC010000637.1 GCA_017353825.1 Hyphomicrobiaceae bacterium
GTGGTATGCGGCCTCACATTCAACACAAAACCGGGGGATTGACGCCATGGGACCTGCCGGGGCGAAAGCTAGCGATGTCAGCAGCGGCCCGTCGGATTCGACCGTCGGTGGTTGGCCATAGCCGGCAGTCGAGCACGGCGGCAAGACTCGTTGGTCTTAATCGTTAGTCTTAACGCAGTCGTGCTGCGTAGGATTGGCGCGGGCGCAGGACATCAATCATGAGATTCTTGCTGCGGTTTCTGGGATGGGTTTTCGCCGGCGGGACGATCATGTTCATGGCCGCCGTGGCCGCCGTTGCCGGGCTCTTGTGGCATTTCTCCAAGGAACTGCCGGACTACTCGCAGCTGCAGGACTATGAGCCGGCCGTGATGACGCGCGTGCACGCGGCGGACGGCTCGCTGCTTGCGGAATACGCCAAGGAACGCCGCCTCTATATCCCGATCCAGGCGGTGCCCAAGCTCGTGCTCAATGCGTTTATCGCGGCCGAGGACAAGAACTTCTACGAGCACAACGGCATCGACTTCTCTGGCATGGTGCGCGCCTTCGTGTTCTATGCGCAGAATTACGGGCGCGGGCGCCGTCCACAGGGCGCGTCCACGATCACCCAGCAGGTGGCCAAGAACTTCCTGCTCAACAACGAGGTCTCGCTTTCGCGCAAGATCAAGGAAGCCCTGCTGGCGATGAAGATCGAGCGCACCCTGTCGAAGGAGAAGATCCTCGAACTCTACCTCAACGAGATCTACCTCGGCGTCGGCGCCTATGGCGTGGCGGCGGCCTCGCTCTTGTATTTCGACAAGTCGGTGCACGAGCTGACGATCGCGCAAGCTGCCTATCTGGCGGCGCTGCCCAAGGGGCCCAACAACTACAATCCGTTCCGTCGCCGCGATGAAGCCATCGCCCGCCGCAACTACGTGATCGAGCGCATGCTCGAGGATCACTACATCACGGCGCAGGAGGCCGAGACGGCCAAGAAGGAGCCGCTCAAGGTGACCCAGCGGCCGACCGGCGCGCACGTGTTCGCAGCCGAATATTTCGCCGAGGAGGTCCGCCGCAACATCGCCGACACCTATGGTGAGAAGAAGCTCTATGAGGGCGGGCTGTCGGTGCGCACGACGCTTGATCCCAAGATGCAGGTGCTGGCGCGCAAGGCGCTCAGCGAAGGGCTGGTGCGCTTTGACGAGACGCAGGGCTATCGCGGCGCGGTCAGCAGGATCGATGTCGGCGCCGATGACTGGGGCGTGAAGCTTGCCGAGGTCAAGGCGCTGGCGGACGTGGCGCCGTGGCGTATGGCGGTGGTGCTGGAGAGCGGCGACGCTTCGGCGCGCATCGGCTTCCAGCCCGGGCGCGAGCCCAGCGGCGGGGTCAGCAAGGAGCGCGAGACCGGCGTGGTGCCGCTCGAGGGCGTGAAATGGGCCAAGGCCACCTCCGGGCCGCTCAAGGGCAGGGTCCCGGCCAAGGTCTCGCAGGTGCTGGCGGCCGGCGACGTCGTCTATGTCGACCCGCTCGCCGGCAAGGATGGCATGTTCCGGCTT
>JAFMSC010000354.1 GCA_017353825.1 Hyphomicrobiaceae bacterium
GCCAAGGAGAAGTTCTTCCGCATCAAGCCCCACTGCAATGTGGGCACGATCGGCCACGTGGACCATGGCAAGACCACGCTGACGGCGGCGATGACGAGGGTCTCGGCCGACAAGGGCTGGGGCAACTTCGTCTCCTACCACGACGTCGCCAAGGCGTCGGCAGCGCAGGGTACGCGTGACGCGACCAAGATCCTCACCATCGCAGCGAGCCACGTCGAGTACGCGAGTGCCGAGCGGCACTACAGCCACGTTGACTGTCCGGGGCACGCGGACTACGTGAAGAACATGATCACTGGCGCAGCCCAGATGGATGGCGCGATCCTGGTCGTGTCCGCCGTCGACGGCCCGATGCCGCAGACGCGCGAGCACATCCTGCTCGCACGCCAGGTGGGCGTGCCGAAGATCGTCGTGTTCCTGAACAAGTGCGATGTGGTGGATGATGCCGAGCTGCTCGACCTCATCGAGCTGGAGGTCCGCGATCTCCTCTCGAAGCATCACTTCGATGGCGAGAGCGTGCCCATCTTGCGTGGCGCCGCGATTGAGGCGCTCAACGGCGAGAAGGGTCCGCTTGCCGACGAGGCGATCCTCGCCCTGTTCGCGGCGCTCGACAGCTTCATCGAGCCGCCCGAGCGGCCGAAGGACAAGCCGTTCCTGATGTCGATCGAGGGCGTGCACTCGATCACCGGGCACGGCACGGCCGTCACCGGGCTCATCGAGCAGGGCACGGTGCGGCCGGGGGACGTGGTCGAGATTATCGGGCTCGGCGAGACGCGCACGTCGGTGGTCAAGAGCGTCGAGACTTACAACAAGATCCTCGACGTTGGCGAGGCTGGCGACAACGTCGGCTGCGTGTTGCGCGGCATCGACCGGGATGCGGTTGCACGCGGCCAAGTGCTGGTGCGGCCGGGCTCGCTCAGGCCGCATAGCCGGTTCGAGGCCGAGGTATACGTGCTGACCAAAGAGGAAGGTGGGCGCCACACGCCTTTCTTCAGCAACTACCGCCCGCAGTTCTTCTTCCGGACCACCGACGTGACCGGAAGCGTGGAATTGAAGGACGGCGCTGAGATGGTGCTGCCCGGCGACAACGCCGCCTTCACCGTCGAGCTGCAAAAGCCGGTGGCGATCGAGGCGAGGTCCCGCTTTGCCATCCGCGAGGGCAACCGCACGGTCGGCGCCGGCATCGTCACCCGTGTCCTGGACTGAACCCCGGGGGCGGAAGCAATTCCGCCCCCATCTGGGTCAGACCCCGTCTTGCGTGGCTTGCCCCCAAGGCATAAATCGCAAGCTGAGGTTTGGGTCCAGCGCCAGCCAAACCCAATATTGCACTGCGTCCCCGCAAGAATTGGGTCTGCGCTTGACTTGACCCAGCCTACGGGATTGCCAGCAACGATGGAGACCGCTCGCTTTGAAGGAGTTCGAGGTCCGACCCGATCCCAACGATCCGCGCCTGTCGGTCAGCGTGCCCGGCATCGACCACGAGGGCCAGTCGGTGGAGACGTCCGTCGTCACCGAGCGACCTCTGACACTGTTCCTCAACGGCCAGGAGATCGTGACGATGATGACCATCGGCGATCGCCCCGATCTGCTGGCCGTGGGCTACCTCTTGAACCAGAACATGCTCAAGGCCGACAACGAGATAGCGGGCATCGACTATGACGAAGACATCGCCACCGTGGTGGTGCGCACGCACCGCAAGACCGATTTCGAGGACAAGCTCAGAAAGAAGACGCAGACCTCAGGCTGCGCCCAGGGTACCGTGTTCGGCGACCTGATGGAGGAGTTCGACCAGATTCGGCTCGATCCCGACGCCCGGGTCAAGACCTCCTGGCTCTATCAGCTGACCAAGAAGATCAACACCCAGCCCAGTCTTTACCTCAAGGCCGGGGCGATCCACGGCTGCGTACTGGCGCACGAGGACAAACCGCTCGTCTACATGGAGGACGTCGGCCGCCACAACGCCGTGGACAAGATCGCCGGCTACATGTTCCTCAACCACGTCAGCTCGCACGACAAGATCTTCTACACCACCGGGCGGCTCACCTCGGAGATGGTCATCAAGACCGTCAAGATGCGCATCCCAGTGCTGGTGTCCCGCTCGGGCTTCACTGCCTGGGGCGTGGAGCTGGCCCAGAAGGCCAACTTGACCCTGATCGGCCGCGCCCGCGGCAAGCGCTTCGTGGCGCTGGCAGGCCTCGACCGCCTCGTCTTCGACGCCGACCCCCTCCGTGCCGAGGACGAGGACCGCCGCCACACCCGCAAGGGCAGCCTCGCCGACGCTGAGGATTAGATTGCGTTTCCAGCCTCTTTAGAGTGCGGCTTTTTTTGCGCCGTGGTCATCGGCAAGGCAGGCGGGTAACTACTCCGCGTAGCCGCCCGATCTTCCAGGCGGCGTGGCCACCGGCGCGGCGATCGCGGCCGCCGGAAAAAAGATCAGGCCCGCCATACGCGTCCACATTTGCGGGGCTCAAAGCCGACGGCAGCACCTTGCGCAGCCGATCAGCATCGCGCAATGCGTTGAGGCGTAAGCAGGATTCCGCCCAGAACGCCGCTCGCAAGGTTGCTCGCGCGCTGCTGCAGCGTGGCGCCCTACGATCCCTGCATTTGTGGACACAGGCCCCCGTCATAGCTAGAAGGGGCAGCTCAAAATCCGTCGAGCAAGCCCATGACGACCGTCAACCAGGTCAGGTCGACCTTCCTCGATTTCTTCCGCAACAACGGCCACGAGGTGGTGCCGTCCTCGCCCCTCGTGCCGCGTAATGATCCGACGCTGATGTTCACGTCGGCCGGCATGGTGCAGTTCAAGAACGTATTCACCGGCCAGGAGAGGCGCTCCTACGCCCGCGCCGCCACGGCCCAGAAGTGCGTGCGCGCCGGCGGCAAGCACAACGACCTTGACAACGTCGGCTACACCGCCAGGCATCACACCTTCTTCGAGATGCTCGGCAATTTCTCCTTCGGCGACTACTTCAAGCAGGCGGCGATCCCCTACGCCTGGGAGCTCGCCACCAAGGTCTTCGCCTTGGACAAGAAGCGCCTCCTGGTCACCATCTACCACGAAGACGACGACGCCTACCGCATCTGGAAGAAGGTGACGGGGTTCCCGGACTCCAAGATCATCCGCATCGCCACCTCCGACAACTTCTGGGCGATGGGCGATACCGGTCCGTGCGGGCCGTGCTCTGAGATCTTCTTCGACCAGGGGGAGTCCGTTGCAGGCGGACCGCCGGGCAGCGCCGCGGAGGACGGCGACCGGTACCTGGAGTTCTGGAACCTCGTCTTCATGCAGTACGAGCAGCGCGGGCCCGGCGACCGGGTGGACCTGCCCAAGCCGTCGATCGACACTGGCATGGGCCTGGAGCGCATGACCGCGATCCTGCAGGGCGTCCACTCCACCTACGAGATCGACCTGTTCAAGGCCCTGATTGGGGCCTCGGAGGCAGCGACCGGTGTTTCCGCCAAGGGCGAGCATCGGGCCTCGCACCGCGTCATCGCCGATCACCTGCGAGCGACCAGCTTCCTCGTCGCCGAGGGGGTGCTGCCGTCCAACGTCGGCCGCGGCTACGTCCTGCGCCGGATCATGCGGCGGGCTATGCGGCACGCCCACCTCTTGGGCGCCAAGGAGCCGCTCATGTACAGGCTCGTGCCCGCCCTGGTGCACGAGATGGGCGAGGCCTACCCGGAGTTGGTGCGCGGGCAGGCGCTCATCCAGGAGACGCTGAAGCTGGAGGAGACGCGCTTCCGCTCGCTGCTGGAAAAGGGCCTCGGCCTGCTCGAGGAGGCCAGCACCGGCCTCAAGAAGGGCGACGTGCTCCCCGGTGACACGGCCTTCAAGCTCTACAGCACCTACGGCTTCCCGCTCGACCTGACCCAGGATGCCCTGAAGCTGCGCGGCATCGCCGTCGACACCGCCGCCTTCGACACGGCGATGGAGGAGGAGAAGGAGAAGGCGCGCAGAGCTTGGAAGGGCTCGGGCGAAGCGGCGACGGAGACCGTTTGGTTCGAGATCAAGGAGCGGGTGGGTGCCACCGACTTCCTGGGCTACGAGACCGAGACTGCCGAGGGGGAGGTCGAGGCCGTCGTCAAGGACGGCAAGGAGGTCAAGAGCCTCAAGGCCGGCGACGAGGGCGCGCTCGTGCTCAACCAGACGCCATTCTACGGCGAGTCCGGCGGCCAGGTGGGAGACCAGGGCAGCATCCGTGGCGCCAAGGGCGCCCTGTTCCGCGTCGCCGACACGCAAAAGCGCCTCGGCGACCTGTTCGTGCACGTCGGCCGCGTCGAGAAGGGCTCGTTCAAGCCGGGCAACCCGGTGGCGCTCGCGGTGGATCACGCCCGCCGCACGGCCACGCGCGCCAACCACTCCGCCACCCACCTTCTGCACGAGGCGTTGCGGCAGGTTCTGGGCACCCACGTGGCGCAAAAGGGCTCGTTGGTGGCGCCCGACCGGTTGCGCTTCGACTTCTCGCACCCCAAGCCCATGAGCGCCCAGGAGCTGGCCGCCGTCGAGGACATGGCCAACGCGTATGTGGCGCAGAATTCGCCCGTCGTAACCCGGCTGATGGCGCTGGAAGACGCGCTGGAGACCGGCGCCATGGCCCTGTTCGGCGAGAAGTACGGCGAGGAGGTGCGGGTCGTCTGCATGGGAGCGGGCGAGTCCGGTCCCAAGGCCAACAAGCCGTGGTCGGTGGAGCTGTGCGGCGGCACGCACGTCGCCCGCACCGGCGACATCGACCTCATCCGGGTCACGGCGGAAGTTGCAAGCTCCGCCGGCGTGCGCCGCATCGAGGCGCTCACCGCCGAGGGCGCGCGCGCGCATCTGGCCGCCCAGGACCAGCGCGTGGCTGAGCTTGCGGCCGTGCTTGCGGCGGACCCCGATGAGCTGGCAGATCGCATCAAGGCCCTGCAGGAGCGGCGCAAGCAGCTGGAGCGCGAGCTTGCCGA
>JAFMSC010000638.1 GCA_017353825.1 Hyphomicrobiaceae bacterium
CCCGCGCCAGCCTGGCGAGGAGGTCGTCACCAGTGAGCCCTTGAGCGCGGCGCCGCGCCAGGATGGTCGCAACCGCGGCGCGCAGCTCCCGGCCGGCGCGCCGGCGGCCGAACTTGCCCGGATACCACAGCCAGGGCGGAAAGCGCAGCATGGCGGCGGCTACGTCCCAGGAGATGGTGGATAGCGCCTTGTCGGACGAGCGCAGGATCGCGGCCGCCTCCGAGTCAGCACCGCCCGCGAACATGGTGGCGGAAATCACTCGGAACGTCGTCTCGGTCATCGCGCGGTCCACCGCCTGCAAGGTGCCGGCCGGGCTTGCAGCCCAGCGTGAGAGCTGGGCCTCGGCAGCCGCGCTCATGGCCGGCACCAGGCTCGCCAGGTCCGTCGGGCGGAAGAGCGGGGCGGCCGTGCGCCGTTGCCAGCGCCAGCTGGCCCCCTGAGAGGTGAGTATCCCGTCGCCCAAGGTCGTCTCGAACACCCGCTTTTCCAGGTCCGTCTTGGGAAACTCGTCCGCCCGGCTGAGCAGCACTTGCTCAATCAGCAGCGGGTCGCAGACCCACGCGATAACGCTGCGCCCGTTATCCTCGGTCAGCACCGCCTCCTCGTAGGCGGCCTGCGGCAGGCTATAGAGCGGGTTGCGCACAAAGCGGAACAGGAACTTGCGCAGGGGCAGGGGCTGTGGCGTGCCGGGGACGGTCGGCGGATAGAGGGCATGCGTGTCGCTGGCGCGAGTAAGCGTGGCCGTCATAGGACGCCCTCCTTACGCCGTTACGCGTCGAGGGCCGGCGCCCTCTCGCTGGAACGCAACCTCAGCGGGCGGGCAGAACGTTGCTCACCCAAAGTTTAGATACTTCACGAGCCACCCGATTCCAAGCTTGCCGGGCGCCAGCAGCACGGCGGACCACAGGAACGCCGAGGTCCAATTGGCGATCTGGAACCGTACTTGCGGCATCTCGGTGATGCCGGCCACGATCGGCACGCTGGCGCGCAGCGGCCCGAAGAAGCGGCCAATGACGATGGCCCATGCGCCCCAGCGCTTGAAGAACACCCGGCCGCGATCGAGCAGGTCGGGATAGTTCTTGAGCGGCCACATCTTCTGGACCTGGTCGTGGTAGTGGTAGCCGAGCCAGTAGGAGAGCCAATCGCCGAGCGCAGCGCCCACCGCGGCGGCCGACACCACCGTCCAGAAGTTGAGGGCGTCCGACGCCCCCAGCAGCGGGCCTATGCCGAACACCATGATCCCCCAGAAGGGGAAGATCAGCGACACGAAGGCGAGGGACTCGCCGAAGGCCAACCCAAACACGATCAGCGCCGACCAATTGGGATATTGGCGGACGAGGTCGAGGACCGCGTTCGTGAAATCGGCCACCATGCCTACATAGGGTGCCAACATGCCCTGGGTCCTGTCCCTGCCAACTGAATGCTGCCCAACCCTTATGAACGCCGCCTCTCTCTAAAGTAAGCGCCCGGCGATGTCTTCCTTTTGGCAGTCCCATTCGCCACACGTGCCCACAAATGTGGCGTAC
>JAFMSC010000355.1 GCA_017353825.1 Hyphomicrobiaceae bacterium
ATGACCCCTTCCGGGCCCTAGGTGCCACCCGTCAAAGTCCCCCTTGCCAGTCGGGTCTGGTGGAACGTTGGCGTGCCACGGTGTAACCCTCCTGCCCGTTTTGCCCAGCGTCAGGTCGGCAGGGTCTTACAGCCGGCAGGGCAGCCGTGCAGCGCCGCGGCGCCAAAGCAGTTGACCGGCACGCCGCGGGCGGGCAGTGCTTGGCAGCTACGCTTCGGGACCCACGCTTTTGTCCGCCACCTCCTCTCAGCGCCTGGCCGCCTCGCCCATTGTTTTTTTGAGGTCGCTGGCCTTCATCAACTTCCTCGGCTATGCGGGCTGGAGCGCGCTGCTCCACAACTTCACCATCGAACAAGCCCACTTCGGCTGGTTCGAGAACGGGCTCGCCCAGACCGTGCGCGAGATCCCGGGCTTCCTCGCCTTCACCGCCATCTTCTGGCTGGCCCTGGTGCGTGAGCAGGTGCTGGCCTACTTGGCGTTGCTGCTGCTGGGGCTTGGCATAACGCTCAGCGGCCTCTTCCCGTCGCTCACGGGTGTGCTGCTTACGACGCTCCTCATGTCGATGGGGTTCCACTACTTCGAGAGCATGAACCAGTCGCTGCAACTGCAGCTCCTGCCCAAGGCCGAAGCGCCGCGCCTCATCGGCACCGTCACCGCGGCCGCAGCCTCCGCGCAGTTCACCGCCTACGGCGGGCTTGCACTTGCCTGGTGGGCCGGTTGGCACTCCTACGCCAGGCTGTTCCTGGCTGCCGGGCTTGCAAGCATGGCGCTGACAGTTATGGCCATCGGTTGTTTCGGCCGTTTCGAGGGCGCGGTGCGGCAGCGCAAGAGCGTCGTGCTGCGCCAGCGCTACTGGCTGTTCTACCTGTTGACGTTCATGACCGGCGCGCGCCGCCAGCTGTTCATGGCCTTCGGTGGGTTCCTGTTGGTCAAGAAGTTCGGCTACAACGTCGCCGACATGGCCACCCTCATGCTGATCACGACGGCTGCCAATACCGCCCTGGCGCCGCGGCTTGGGCGGCTCGTCATGGAAGTCGGCGAGCGCCGCACCATCATGATTGAGAACATCGTGCTCATCATTGTGTTCGCCGGCTACGCCACCACGTGGAGCGCGCTGGTAGCGGGCATCCTGTTCGTCATCGACGGCGTGTTCTTTACCCTGACGCTGGCCCAGCGCACCTACTTCCAGAAGATCGCCGACCCGGCCGACGTGGCGGCCACCACCTCGGTGTCCTTCACCATCAACCACATCGCAGCGGTGGTGGTACCCATCGCTTTCGGTGCGCTCGGCGCCATCAACCCTGCCCTCATCTTCTGGATCGGCACCGGCATCGCCAGCGTGTCGCTAAGCTGCTCGTTCCTGGTGCCCCGGCACCCACGCCAGGGGTGCGAGACGGTGCTGGCCGCAGTCACGCCGCAGCCCGCCGAATAGCGCACGGCGCAGGCGTTCGCGTCACAAAAACGCAGTGGTCCCTACGGTACGCTCGCTCATAGAGTGCAGGGAAGCTAGGGGGGAGCTTCGGCGGCATCGGTATGGGGGCGTGGCGTACCGGAATCGACAAGCGCGCGGCAGCGGGCTGGCGCGGTGGGGGTAGAGCACTCCTAGCTCTCGCCGCGGCCATGCTGCCCGTTGCCGCACAAGAGGGCGCGGACGAACTCGAGCCGCCGCTGACCTCGTCTCTCGCTCCCGTGCCGGCGCGCACTGCGCCCGCCTGTGCCGAGCCCAGCATCGAGATGGCGCCGCTGCGCGGTGGGCGGACGCGCATCGCCGTCGACTCGCCCTGCCGCCCGCAGCAACTCGTGATCTTCACCTATGCCGGCGCCGTATTCATTCGGTCGCTCAACGAGCTCGGCCGCGCTGCTTTCATTCTCGACTGCTTTGCCGGCGACGGCGAGACCGTGACGATCAACTTCGAGGACCACACGGCCCTCGTCCGCCGTCCGGTCATCGGCGAGGACATGCGCGACTTCTCCAAGGTGGCGATCGTGTGGAGCAGCACGATTGACCTCGACCTGCACGCGTTCGAGTACTCCGCCACGTTCGGCAGCCCCGGCCACGTATGGGCTGGCCGGCCGCGCTCACTGGAAGAGGCGAGCGCCGAACGCGACGGCCGCGGTCACGGTTTTCTCAGCACCGTGGGGGCGGGCGGGGAGATCGGCATGAACATGGAGGTCCACACGTTCGTGCACCAGCGCGGAGAGGCGCCCGGCGTCGTCAAGCTGGTGGTCGACTACAGCACCAGGGGCGGCAAGCCCGAGGGCCGGTTCTGCGGCGGCGGCGATCTCGCGGAGCTGCCCTTCAAGGCCTACATCCTGGACCGCGGCGGGCCGTATCGGCAGCTCGAGTTGGCGTTCGCGTCGGTCCCGTGCGGCAAAGAGATCGACGCGGGCGCGCGCTTCAATGCGAGGCTCATTCCCGATCTCGTTATCCGGTGAGGCGGACCGTGCGTGTGGAGCGAGCAATGCCCAGAAGTCCCTGGCTGGCCGTCGCAACGGTCGTCATGTCACTGACGGCGCTCGCCACAGGTTTCGCCGCGCGTGGCAACGACGCCCTCCGCACAGACTGTACCGCCGCCCGCCCCCATCCAGGCCAAGCCGGCGGTCAGTTCATCCGGAACGCTCGGCATCCATGGTTCCAACACCATCGGCCAGCTCCTGATGCTGTCGCTGGTGGAGGCCTACGGAGCCTCGATCGGGGCCAAGGTAGTGCGGCTGGCCGGCGAGGACCCCGAACAGACCGAGTTCAGGCTCACCAGCCGCGCCGGCACCACCATCGCGCTGGTCGACATCCGGGCACACGGCTCTGGCACGGCAGTGCCGGCACTCATTGCTGGCAAGGCGACGATCGGCATGATGTCGCGGCCGGTCAACGCTGATGAAGTCGAGGTCCTGGCGAAGGCCGGTTGGCCCGACCTGCGTACCTCAGGGCACGAGCACGTGCTCGCACTCGACGGGGTGCTGGTGCTGGTTGCGCCGGACAATCCGTTGAAAAGTCTATCGCTGGAACAGGTTGCCGGGATGTTCGCCGGCACCATCCGCGACTGGTCCGCGGTCGGGAGGCGCCCAGGACCGGTCGACGTCTACGCGCGCGACAACAAGTCGGGCACCTACGACACGTTCAACGCGCTGGTGCTCGAACCCCGCAAGCTCGTCCTGCGCCCGGATGCCAAGCGTTACGAGTCGAGCGAGGACCTGTCCGACGACGTATCGCGCGACCCCAACGGCATCGGCTTCGTCGGCTTCGCGTACCGGCGCAGCGCCAAGGCGCTCGACATCAGCAGCGACTGCGGAATCACCAGCACGCCTAATACCTTCAACGTGAAATCGGAGGAGTACCCGCTGTCGCGGCGGCTCTTCCTGCGCACCAAGGAGCTTCCCAAGGGCAGCTTCGCCGACGGCCTGCTGCAGTATGTGCTGTCGATCGCTGCGCGCGACAGCATTCTGGAGGCGGGCTACATCGACCAGGAGTTGGAGTTCCTCGACCCCAAGGAGCAGATGGTGCGTCTTGCCGACTCACTGGTGCTCAACGACGCCCATGTCGATCCCGTCGTGCTCAAGGACCTGGCCATCGACATCAAGTCGAGTATGCGCATGTCGACCACCTTCCGGTTTGCACGGGGGTCGTCGCTGCTCGACAACAAGTCCATCCTCGACATCGGCAAGCTCGCCCACTTCGTCGAGTTTCTTGTGGAGTCGCGCCAGTCGCACGCGCTGGTGCTGGCAGGCTTTACCGACGCGGTGGGCGACTTCCGCCGCAACGCCGCCCTGTCGCTTGCCCGCGCCCAGCAGGTGAAGGAGGCCATACTCCGCGCGGCCAAGGTGGCCGTGCCAGCCAACATGATCCTCACCCGCGGATATGGTCCGCTGCTACCCACCAGCTGCAACGATACGCAGGACGGGCGCTACAAGAACCGCCGCGTGGAGAGCTGGCTCAGGTAGGCAAGAGCGTGAGCGTGGGACGGTGAGTATTGGTTTGGACTGAGGGCGGGTGAACTCTCTGCCTCGCTGGCGGAGAGTTTGGGCGCCACCAGAGGTCGCCCTAGCCCCAACCCGCATCACGCGCTGACGACCCCGTCACCACTCTCCATCTCACCAAAAATTTGAAATCGGTTCGAGAGGTGCAGGGTTGTGGCGGTTCGGGCCGGGCGGGCCTATATGTTGGCCGAGATCGCGCCCCTCATCACCACGGTGCACCCATGCTGTTCTCCCGCAAGAACCTCGAGATGCCGACGGCCGAGACCGCGCTCAAGGGGCGCAGCCAGCCGATCCCCACCGCCACGACCCATTTCATCAGCGGCCGGCCGCTCAAGGGGCCCTATCCCGAGGGCGCCGAGACTGCGATCTTCGGGCTCGGGTGCTTCTGGGGGGCGGAGCGCAAGTTCTGGGAGATGGGTGACGGCATCTGGGTGACGGCGGCGGGCTACTCCGCCGGGTTCACGGCCAATCCGACCTACGAGGAGGTGTGCACGGGTCGCACCGGCCACAACGAGGTGGTGCTGGTGGTCTACGACCCCCAGAAGGTCAGCTACGAGGCGCTCTTGAAGACCTTCTGGGAAAGCCACGACCCCACCCAGGGCATGCGCCAGGGCAACGACGTGGGTACGCAGTACCGCTCCGGCATCTACGTGAAGAGCGAGGCAGAGCGCCAGGCCGCCGAGGCCTCCAGGACCGCCTACCAAAAGGTGCTCGCCGCCAATGGCTACGGTCCGATCACGACCGAGATCCTCGACGCCGGCCCCTTCTACTTCGCCGAGGACTACCACCAGCAGTACTTGGCCAAGAACCCGCACGGCTATTGCGGCCTCGGTGGCACCGGTTTGAGCTGCCCCGTGGGCGTCGGCCTCAAGGCCGACGCGTAGGGATTAGCGATCGGCGTGAGGGGTGCCACCCATCTCTGACCGCTGGCGCCCGTGGCGCTC
>JAFMSC010000059.1:0-12192 GCA_017353825.1 Hyphomicrobiaceae bacterium
CCTTGAGAACTCGGGCGCGCGCCGCCCTCCACCTGGCCACCTACGCCGGACCGCTCGCCCGCGCCACGCAGCGCGTTGAGCGATGGCTGGAGGCCCGCCAGGCGCCGCAGGGCCGCTACCGCATCGAGGTCGCCACACCGCGCTCGCGCGCCTTTGCCGCTGCCGGCATCGCGCTGATGGTCGCACTTCTTGCCCTGCCCACCGTCGGCAGCCGCAACCTCATCAACGAGCTGATCTTCGTGCTCACCATGCTGGCGCTGGCCCAGTACTGGAACCTGCTCGACGGTTACGCCGGGCTCGTCTCGGTGGGGCAGCAGGCATTCGTCGGCCTCGGCGGCTACCTGTTGTTCGCTCTCACACCTCTCACACTGCACCAGGGCCTCGACCCGCTTGCCGCCATCCTCGCCGCTGGTGCAATCGCCGCCGCCGTGGCCGTGCCAATCGCGCTTGTGGTGTTCCGTCTGCGAGGAGCCTACTTCGCCATCGGCACCTGGGTGGTGGCCGAGGTGTGCCACCTCGTGCTGGCCCAGTTCAAGGCGCTGGGAGGGGCACCGGCACCTCGCTGCCGCCGTCGATCACAAGGTGGCAGGCATCGCCTGGGTGAAGGCCTGGCTCGGCATCTCCACCTCGGCAGCGCGCGATGTCATCATCTACTGGGCGGCGCTCGCGCTGGCGGCCGGCACCCTCCTCCTCGTCTACCGCATCCTGCACTCGCGTTACGGCCTGGCGCTCTCGGCCATCCGCGATTCGGAGCGGGCGGCGGAGAGCGTGGGGGTCGACATCTTCAGGACCAAGCTCAAGGTCTACATCGCCGCTGCGGCCGGCACCGGCCTCGTTGGCGCGCTCATCTACCTGCAGAAAGCGCGCATCTCGCCCGACGCGGCGTTCTCGGTGGCCGACTGGAGAACACCAGCACGCCGACGATCGGTCCCTCGATGGTGCCGATGCCGCCGATCACCACGATGAAGATAACGTTGGCGGTCTACATCCTCCAGGCCAACCTCGCCCACTGGGGGACGTGGTATCTTATGCTCGTCGGAGCGTTCGCCATCGCCGTAATGCTATTCGCGCCCAGGGGAATTTGGGGCTACCTGTCAGACCGCTACGGGCTGGCACTGTTCCCCGTGCGCCGTCGCCTCGTCGCCAACCCATCGAGGCACCTGGTCCGGCTACGGGTGCCCGCCAATTGCCGTGTGGGGGCACGACGGCTGAAGCTCGCCAGCCCAGCCGTTTCACCCTTTTGTCCGGTTGACAGGCAACCCCGCACCCAATAAGGCGCTTTGAGCGCCCTTTCTTGCGAGAGCTTGATGGCCGACGACGACTACGTGCTGCAAACCAAGGGGCTCACTAAGGATTTTCGCGGCTTCACTGCGGTCAGGAACGTTAATTTGAGGGTGCGGCGCGGCACCATCCACGCGCTGATCGGGCCTAACGGCGCCGGCAAGACCACCTGCTTCAACCTGATCACCAAGTTCCTAATGCCCACTGCCGGGATCATCCTCTACAAGGGCCGCGACATCACCGCCCTCCCGGCGCATGCGGTGGCCCGCCTCGGCCTGGTGCGCTCGTTCCAGATCTCGGCGGTTTTCCCGCATCTCTCCGTGCTGGAGAACGTGCGTGTTGCGCTGCAGCGCGCATTCGGCACGTCCTACCACTTCTGGCGCTCGGAGCGCTCCGTCGAGGTCCTTAACGCCCGCGCCATGGAGCTCCTCCACGACGTGGGCGTGGGCTCCTACGCGCACGCGACCGCCGTCGAGCTCCCCTACGGGCGCAAGCGTGCGTTGGAGATTGCCACCACACTCGCGCTCGACCCCGAGGTGCTGCTGCTCGACGAGCCGATGGCCGGCATGGGCGCGGAGGACATCGGCCGCACCTCGGCCCTCATCCGTCGCGTCGCCAACGACCGCACCGTGCTGATGGTGGAGCACAACCTGTCCGTGGTCGCCGACCTCTCCCATCGCATCACCGTATTGGCCCGCGGCGAGGTGCTGGCCGAGGGCCCCTATCCCGAGGTGTCGAGAAACGCGCAGGTGATCGAGGCCTACATGGGAACCGGCAAAGGGGGAACGGGCGAAGAGGCCGACCATGCCTGAGGCGCAACTTGCGGTGCGTGAGGTGCACGGCTGGTACGGCGAGAGCCATGTCCTGCACGGCATGAGCTTCGAGGTGGCGGCGGGCGAGGTCGTTACCCTGTTGGGGCGCAACGGCGCCGGCAAGACCAGCACCATGCGCGCCATCATGGGCATGCTGCCACAGCGCACGGGCTCCATCGCCTTCGAAGGACGCGAGCTGATCGGGCTTTCCTCCAATCGCATCGCTAGGGCCGGGATCGCCTACTGCCCCGAGGAGCGCGGCATCTTCGCCAGCCTTAACGTGCGCGAGAACCTGATGCTGCCTCCGGTTGTGAAGCCCGGCGGGTTCGGCATTGAACAGATCTACGCGCTGTTCCCCAACCTTAGAGAGCGCTCCACCAGCCAGGGCGCGCAGCTCTCCGGCGGCGAGCAGCAGATGCTCGCCATCGCCCGCATTCTGCGCACGGGCGCCAAGCTCCTGCTGCTCGACGAGCCCACCGAGGGGCTGGCGCCGGTGATCGTCCAGCACATCGGCGAGGCCATCCGCACGCTGCGCCGGCAGGGCTTCACCATCTTGCTGGTCGAGCAGAACTTCCGTTTCGCCGCCACGGTGGCGGACCGACATTATGTGGTCGAGTACGGCCGCGTCATCGATATGATCCCCAACTCGGCGCTGCCGACGTACCGGGAAAAGCTGCAGAGCTATCTTGGCGTGTGAGACCTTGAGCATGACAGGAGGAAAAGCCATGCGATGGAGCTTGAAGGCATGGGCGGCAGCCGCCGCCGTCACGGCTGGCGCGGGCATCGCGCTTGCCGACTATACGGATGGCGTCATCAAGATCGGCGTCCTTAACGATCAGTCTGGCATCTACTCCGACGTTACCGGCCCGGGCTCAGTGTGGGCGGCGCGCAAGGCCGTCGAGGATTACTGCAAGGCCAACACCTGCGATGGCAAGATCGAGGTGGTCTTCGCCGACCACCAGAACAAGCCTGACGTGGGTTCAAACATCGCGCGGCAGTGGTATGACGTGGACAAGGTCGACGCCATCGTGGATGTGCCCACCTCGTCGGTGGCCCTTGCGATCAACACCCTCACCAGGGAGAAGAACAAGGTCTTCCTGAACTCGGGCGCGGCGACGTCCGACTTGACCGGCAAGGACTGCTCGCCCAACACCGTCCATTGGACCTACGACACCTGGGCACTGGCCAACGGCACCGGCAATGCCATCGTGCAGACGGGCGGCAAGAGCTGGTTCTTCATTACCGCCGACTACGCCTTCGGATATGCGCTGGAACGCGATACCGCCGCGGTCGTCGAGAAAGCAGGCGGCAAGGTGGTTGGCTCGGTGCGCCATCCGTTCCCGGGCCAGGACTTCTCCTCGTTCCTGCTGCAGGCGCAGCAGTCCAAGGCCCAGATCATCGGCCTCGCCAACGCTGGCGGCGACACCATCAACTCCATCAAGCAGGCCGCCGAGTTCGGGATCGTCCAAGGCGGCCAGAACCTTGCGGGACTCCTGGTGTTCATAACCGACGTGCACGCGCTCGGCCTGCAAACCGCCCAGGGCCTGATCTTCACCGAGTCGTGGTACTGGGACCTCAACGACGTCAACCGCGCCTTCGCCAAGGAGTTCGCGGCGGCCAACAAGGGCCACATGCCCACCATGGTGCAGGCCGGCGTGTACTCAGCGGTGTTCCATTATCTTAAGGCGGTGCACGCTCTGAAGTCGGACGCCGACGGCGCCGCGGTGGTGGCCAAGATGAAGGAGATGCCCACCGACGACAGGCTGTTCGGCAAGGGCACCATCCGCCAGGACGGCCGCAAGCTCCATCCCATGTACCTGTTCGAGGTGAAGAAGCCGTCCGAGAGCAAGGGACCGTGGGACTACTACAAGCTGCGCGCCACGATCCCGACCGAGGAGGCGTTCCGGCCGCTGGCCGAGGGCGGCTGCCCGCTGGTGAAGTAGCCGCAGCCCAGCACTCGTCCAATCCCCGCCCTGCGTCGGGGGGCAGGCGCGGGGATGGGGATTCGAGAGGAGCGTGATGTTCGAGCTCATCGGCGTGTCGCCGCAGGCGCTGTTCGGCCAGCTGCTGCTCGGCCTGATCAACGGCGCCTTCTACGCGCTGCTGTCGCTGGGCCTGGCAGTGATCTTCGGCATGATGAATGTCATCAACTTCACGCACGGTGCCCAGTACATGATGGGCGCCTTCTGCGCGTGGATGCTGCTCAACTACGCTGGCGTCCCCTACTGGGGCGCGCTGGTGCTCGCGCCCATCGTGGTCGGCAGCACGGGTGTGCTGATCGAGCGGCTGTTCATTTCGCGTCTCTACCACCTCGACCACCTCTACGGGCTGCTGCTCACCTTCGGGCTGGCGCTGGTGATCGAGGGCGTGTTTCGCAGCCAGTACGGCATCTCAGGTCTGCCTTACGGTAACCCGCTGCCGGGCGGCACCAATCTGGGTTTCATGTTCCTGCCTTGGTACCGGGGATGGGTGGTGGTGGTCTCGCTGGCGGTGTGTCTCGCCACCTGGTTCCTGATCGAGAAGACCCGTCTCGGCTCCTATCTGCGAGCCGCCACCGAGCGGCCCGACCTGGTGCAGGCGTTCGGCATCAACGTGCCGCGCATGATCACGCTCACCTACGGCTTCGGCGTCGGGCTGGCAGCGCTGGCGGGCGTGCTGGCGGCGCCCATCTACGCCATCAAGCCCGACATCGGCGCCAACCTCATTATCGTCGTGTTTGCGGTGGTGGTGATCGGCGGCATGGGGTCCATCATGGGCTCGATCCTGACGGGCTTCGGCCTCGGCATTCTCGAGGGGCTCACCAAGGTCTTCTACCCCGAGGCCTCCAACACGGTGATATTCGTGGTCATGGCCATCGTGCTGATGCTGCGACCGCAAGGCCTGTTCGGAACGCCCCGGTGAGACCTTGGTGAGACCGTCATGAGCACCCCGCCCAAATCGTGGGACATGCCGGTGTTCGCGGCCCTGGTCGGCCTGGCCATAGCAGGGCCTTTATTCGTCTACCCCGTGTTCCTGATGCAGGTGCTGTGCTTTGCGCTGTTCGCGTGCGCCTTCAACCTGCTCGTGGGCTACGTCGGCCTCCTGTCGTTCGGCCACGCCATGTTCTTCGGTTTCGCCGCCTATATCGCCGGCCACCTGGCCAAGGTCGGCACGGTGGCGCTGCCCGTGTGGCTCCCCACGATGGGCAAGGCCTGGCTGACGATCCCGCTCTCGCCCCTCACACCGGAGATCGCCATCCTCGCAGGCACCCTGGTTTCGGCGCTGCTTGGGCTCATCGTCGGCGTGATCGCCATTCGCCGCCAGGGTATCTACTTCGCCATGGTCACCCTGGCGCTGGCGCAGATGGTGTTCTTCCTGTGCCTGCAGGCGCCGTTCACCCACGGCGAGGACGGCATCCAGGCTATCCCGCGGGCGCCCATGCTGGGCGCCTTCGACGTACGCAACGACTTCATATTCTACTATGTGGTGCTGGCCATCTTCTGCGCCGGCTTCCTCCTCATCTACCGCACCATCCACTCGCCCTTCGGTCAGGTGCTGAAGGCCATCCGTGAGAACGAAGCGCGCGCGGTCTCACTCGGCTACGCAGTGGACCGCTTCAAGCTCATCGCTTTCGTCCTATCGGCTACACTGGCGGGGCTGGCGGGCGCGACCAAGGCGCTGGTGTTCCAGCTAGCCTCGCTCACCGACGTGGCATGGCAGATGTCGGGGGAGGTCGTGCTCATGACGCTCGTAGGGGGTCTCGGCACCGTGTTCGGCCCCATCGTCGGGGCCGCCGTCATCCTAGCCATGCAGACCTATCTGGCGAGTTTCGGCGAGTGGGTGCTGGTGATCCAGGGCACCATCTTCGTCGTCACGGTACTCCTGTTCCGCCGAGGCATCGTCGGCGAGCTGCAGGGCCTCGCCGGCCGGCTTGAGGCCAAGCTGGCCTCGCACTCAACCTCAGGCGCTCACCGCGGCCCGGCCGAGTAGGTGTCGCTGCAGCCGCTCTCCGTCCGTCACCCCGCGGAAGTCAAGTCCGGATGACGGGCGGACACCGCCGCCGCTCAGTGCGCGGGGACGTATTGATTGGGGAATCGGAGGGCGCCCAGCAGCCCATGTGGGTAGTAGTCCCACCCGATGTAGACCGCCGCGAAGATGATCGCGGTGATGATGGCGCCGACGAAAGCATTGCGCGTCAGCGAGTGTCCGATCAGGGACGCCAGGAAGGCGAGCCCGGTCAGGAGCCCGATCGCTTGCCACGGAAGGTTTGCCACATTGAACGGCATGTGAACGCTCCTGTCAGCTTGCCAAGGGAAAAGCGCGCGGCACCTTATCAGATCGACGCGTAACAACGCGATGGCGGCAGCTGCGTTCAGCCAACGCCCATGCTCCGCACACCACGTTGCAAAGGACACGACGAAAACACCTGTTCTCCCAATATGTTAGAGCATATCTCACACCTCTCCAAAGAGTTGCCGAGCTACAACATTAACGGATAAAGAGGCGAGGGGCCGACCCAAGGTCACCCGAACCGATAGCGCACAGGGCGCCCGGCGATGGCCTCGGCGGCCGCGAGGATGGCGTTCACGTCGAGGCCGTAGTGGCCGTAAAGCTCGGGGATGGAGCCTGACTGGCCGAAGTGCTCGACGCCGAGCGCGCGCACGCGGTGACCGCCCACGGCGCCGAGCCAGGAGAGGGCCTCGGGGTGGGCGTCGGTGACCGTCACCAGCGCGGCATCACGCGGCAGCTCAGCGAGGAGAGTCTCGATGTGGGACCGTCGGGGGGCAGACCCCTCGCGTCTTGCGGGCTCAGGGTTGTACAGGTATTCCAGCGGCGGAGGCGAGGACTCCGACCGCGTTTCGGCAAGCGGTCTAAGCCCCGTTCCCTCCCGCGCCCGCTGCGCGGCGTGCCAGCCCGCCGACAAACGGTCAGCCGACGTGACCGCCAGCACGCCGACGCCGCGCTTGTCCTCGCCCAGCAGCCCCGCAGCCTGGATCGCCTCGGGCGCCACCGCGCCGCTATACACGATGGCGAGGTCGACCGCCGGGTCCGGCCGGCGCAGCCAGTACCCGCCCTGGATAATGGCCTCGCGCAGCGCCGGCGTCATGGCGCGCGCGGGCTGCTCCAACGGACGGGTGGTGAGCCGCAGATAGACCGAGCCACCCTTCTCGTCGCGGTGCCAGCGCTTCTCGGACTCCTCCTGCGCCTCGCGTTGCATGTAGTCGAAAGCCCACGCCAGGATCGCGGCCAGCTCGTCCACATAGGCGGGCTCAAAGGCCGCCAGCCCATCCTGGGCCATGCCGATGAGCGAGGTGCCGATCGACTGGTGCGCGCCGCCCTCCGGCGCCAGCGCAAGGCCGGCCGGAGTGCCGGCCACGATGAAGCGCGCGTCCTGGTAGCAGGCGTAGTTGAGCGCATCGAGGCCGCGGCAGATGAACGGGTCGTAGAGGGTGCCCACCGGCAACAGGCGCTCGCCGAACAACGAATGCGACAGCCCGGCCGCGGCCAGCAGCAGGAACAGGTTCATCTCGGCAATGCCAAGCTCGATGTGCTGGCCCCTGGGGCTCATCTCCCACTTCTGCGGCGACATCAGCCCGCGCAGCTTGAACACATCCTCGTGGCTCTGCAGCGAGAACAGGCCGCGCCGGTTCACCCAGCCGCCGAGGTTAGTGGAAACGGTCACGTCCGGCGAGGTGGTGACGATCCGCTCCGCCAGCGGCCCGCCGGCGCGCGCGATCTCGTCCAGGATGCGCCCGAATCCGGCTTGGGTGGAGACTTGTCCCTTGATCTCGATGCGCGGGAAGGCGTCGACCGGAACCGGGGGCGCCTTGAGCCGGCGCCGCCCCCTCTGGACGAACGGCACCTGCTCGAGGAACGCCTGGATCGTTGACGCAGGCAGCGCCAGGCCTGCGAACTTGTCCCATTCGTCACCCTGGTTGATCCCATCGCTGGCGCGCAGCTCGTTGAGCTGCGTCTTGGTCATCAGTCCGGCATGGTTGTCCTTGTGCCCCTGGAACGGCAGCCCGAGCCCCTTGATGGTATAAGCAATGAAGCACACCGGGGCCCCTGGCGGCGCCGCCTCGAAGGTCTCGACGATGCTCTCCATGTCGTGCCCGCCGAGGTTGGTCATCAGCCGGGCCAGCGCGGCATCGTCATGCCGGCGCACGATGGCGAGCGTGTCGGCATGGCCGGAGAGGTCCGCCTCAAGCTGCCGGCGCCACGCTGCGCCGCCCTGAAACACCAGCGCGGAGTAGAGCATGTTGGGGCAGTCGTCGATCCACTGCCTCAAGTGCTCGCCGCCGAGCTCGGCAAAGGCGCGCTCAAGGAGCTTGCCGTACTTCAAGAGCACCACCTTCCAGCCCAGGTTCTCGAACAGACCGACCAGCTTCATGAACAGCCGGTCCGAGACCACCGAGTCGAGGCTCTGGCGGTTGTAGTCGATCACCCACCAGCAGTTGTCGAGGCCGTGCTTCCAGTACTCCAGCAGCGCCTCGTGCACGTTGCCCTCGTCAAGCTCAGCGTCGCCAACCAACGCCACCATGCGCCCCTTGGGCCAAGTCTGGGCCCCCCGGGAGGTCCAAGCCTTGGCGTGCACGTAGTCCTGCACCAGGCTGGCAAAACCGGTCACCGCCACACCGAGCCCCACCGATCCGGTGGAGAAATCCACGTCGTCGGCATCCTTGGTGCGCGAGGGGTACGACTGGGCGCCGCCGAAGCCGCGGAAGTTCCGAAGCTTGTCAAGGGTCTGGTTGCCAAGCAGGTACTGGATCGCGTGGAACACCGGGCTCGCGTGCGGCTTCACCGCCACCCGGTCCTCGGGCCGCAGGATATGGAAGTAGAGCGCCGTCATCAACGTGACGAGCGAGGCGGAGGAGGCCTGGTGGCCGCCCACCTTGAGCCCGTCGCCCCGGTCCACCTCATGGTTGGCGTGGTGGATCATATATGTGGAAAGCCACAGCACCTTGCGCTCGAGTTGGCGCAGCACGTCGAGCGTGGCCGCGCGATCTCCGGTCGGCTCGCGGGCTACGACGGCTGACATTGGCACAACCTCTCCTGTCTCAATCCCGATGCAAATCTAGGCCTTGCGTGGCCTGAAGCAAAATCGGGCCTCCACAGCGCCGACCACGCGGGCGGCGCCGTGCTCGCCGCGGTCAAGACCAAGCCGCAGGCCGGGCCGGGACGGCGCAATGGCTCGGGCGGCGTGGAGCGAGCAAGAAGGCCGACGGATGCCAGATGAGACCCTTTGGCTCTGAGACCTTAGCTCCAACGGCCGGTTGCAGATCGGCCGCCAGCCAATCGCCGAGAGGAGGATGTTGCCATCCTCGTCCCTAACCGTGGCGAGCAGATGGGAGAGCACATCACGCGCCTTGTGCAGCACCCGCTTGGGATCACCCGACCACCCAATCATTGGTGTTGCGGCGGAGGATGCCAGGTTTGTGCAGAGCCTCAATATGCCGACCCCCGCACAGCATTCGGCTATGTGCGCACCCTACGACCACACGCGTGTACAAGCGTTAGCCAGCAACAGTACTCTTGTGAAGGAATGGTTGCTCGGGCGACCACCAAGCGGAAACACGAATGGAGCGGCGCAATGCGTATCGGATTCATCGGCCTCGGCGTGATGGGCGGGGCCATGGCCGCGCATCTCGCCAAGGGCGGGCACAACCTCGCCCTCTACGACATCGCGCCCGCCGCGGCCCGGAAGATCTCGCGGCGCCACAAGGGCGCACGCACCGCAGACAGTCCGCGCGAAGTGGCGGAGGCCTCCGAGGTCGTATTCACCATGTTGCCCGAGGGCAATGCCGTGCGCGCGTGTGTGTTCGACCCTGACGGTCTCGCCGCCGGCTTCAAGCGTGGTTCGATCCTCGTCGACACCTCCTCCGCCGAGCCGTGGCTGACCCGCGAGACCGCGGTGCGCCTGGTCGAGCACGGCGTTGCTATGATCGACGCGCCCGTCTCCGGCGCAGCGGAGGGCGCGCGGAACGCCAGCCTCGTATTCATGTGCGGCGGCGAGGCGGCGGCGTTGAAGCGCGTACGCCCGCTGCTCGCGCTGATGGGCAAGCACGTGTTCCACCTGGGCCCGGTTGGCAGCGGGCACGCCATGAAAACGGTCAACAACCTCGCGACCGCGCTGACCCTGCTCGGCACCACCGAGGCCATGCTGATCGGCAAGGCCTACGGCATTGCGCCCTCCGCCATGCTCGACGTACTCAACGTCTCCACGGGTCGCAGCTTCGTCACTGACGTGAAGTTCGGGCCGCAGGTGGTGGAGCGCCGCTTCGACGACGCCTTCCGGCTCGCGCTGATGCTGAAGGACGTGGGCATAGCCAACCGCCTCGCCGACGACCAGGGCCTGGGCGTGCCGGTGAGCGCGCTCGGCGAGCAACTCTGGCGAGCCGCCAACGCCGCCCTCGGGGAGGGCGCGTGCGTGCTGGACGTGGTGCGCTGGTACGAGCGCGCGACGGGGGTGGAGCTGAAGGATTGAGGGGTCGACGGGCCAGATCCGGGGTCTGACCCCCACGGCTAAAGCCAAGCCGCTCAGAAGCCTGTCGTGCCGGCCCTGCAAGGGGCGGCCACCAGAAACTGGGCACTCAGGGCGATTCGCTTGAAAGCGTTAGCGCCAGGCGCGTCTGCGATACCAAGGGCAGCTTCGACCTCAAGTTGCCAGGGGTCGGGGCCACGGGATCACACCCGCAGGTTTGACCCCCATCGCCCCTACTCCGCGTAGTCGGGTTCTTTCCGGTCGAGCACGCGCTTCAAGGCCTCGAAGTGGCGCTCGGCGGGGCTCAACCCCGTGTAGTACTGGGTGCCGCCGATATTGTTCTTGGTCTTCTCGGCTACCGGCTCGGAGAGCTTCTTGAGCGGCTGGCCGGTCCACATGGCGTAGATCTGAACTTGCGAGGCGCGCTCGATGTAGTAGAGGCGATCATAGGCGGCTGCGACTGACTCGCCGACCGTGGTGATGCCATGGTTGGCCATGAACAGGATGGTCTTGTCGCCGATCACCTTGGCCAGCCGCTCGCCTTCTTCCGGCTCGAAGGCGGGCCCCGTGTACTCCTGGTCGTAGGCGATCTTGCCCAGCATGCCGGCCTCGGTCTGGCCGATCTCCTTGATGCGTGGGTCTTCGAGGCGCGTCAGCGCGCTGGCGAACGGCATGTGGGTGTGGAACACGGCCACCGCCTGAGGCAGCGCCTTGTGGATGGGCGCGTGTATGCAATAGCAGGACCGCTCTACGTCGCCTGCGCCGCGCTTCACCTTGCCGTCGTCGATGCCGACCTCCATGAACGAGGAGGCCCTTACCTCCGACCAGTGCATGCCGAATGGTATCTGGAAGTAGCGATCGGGCCTGCCGGGCACGACACGCGTGAGGTGGTTGAAGATCCCCTCGTTGAAGCCGTGCAGCACGGCCATGCGATGGGCTGCGGCGAGATCGACGCGCGCCTCCCATTCCTCGGGGCTGCACTCATCGCGCTTGATGGGTTCGACCTTGAGCAGCATGCGGGCGTTCCTCCGCGTTGGGACACGCCGGAATTGTAACCTCCAAACGGCTGATAGCGGAAGCTCGGCCTTCGCAGCGCCGCGCTGCGGCAACCGCAGATCGGTTCACCGGAAGCTCGGGGGGCCCCACCAGGACCCGCCCTCATCCCGACCCGTTTGTCATTGGGTCGGATCACCCGAAGCGTCTGACCCAATCAATCCTTACTGTACCACCTTGTAGGTGTCCGTGAGCCGGTTGATCTGTGCGGCAGCGCCGCCAAGCACCCACAGGTCGTAGATGGCGACCAGGAACGACATCACGGCGATCACCATGTTGAAACCGGACAGGTGCCAGAAGCCGACGAGGTTGATGAAGATCGCGCAAAGCGCCACCAGTGCCGGCAGGGCGGATATCATGTTGTCGAAGTTGTGGGTGGCGACACTGCCGATGGGCCCGTGCGACAGCGGGTAGCCTTGTACCACGAGATAGAGCCAGAACACGGCGAACAGGGTGCCGAAGACGAACATGGTGTGGTCCGGCGACCCTGTGAACGTGGATGGCTCCAGTCCTGGCACCAGCCAGAACACGAGCGCCATCGCCACCGAAAGCACGATCGCGCTGGTGGCGCGCCACCAAATGCTA
>JAFMSC010000059.1:12202-13328 GCA_017353825.1 Hyphomicrobiaceae bacterium
GCGCGCCGGCGCGCGGCTTCATGCTGGTAGGACCCGCACGTGAGTTTGCGAGATCGGCGCCCGTTCCGGGCTGGCGACGGGGTCGATCCACACGCGCGCGACTGCCAACGGTAGCTGTTTCGGCGTGCCAATCGGCGCTATTCCTCACGAAACCGCAAGGATCTACAAGAAGTGTGACGGAGACAAGGCGCAGGTGCCGCTGGTTCGATGCGTAGCGACCTGCAATCGAACCTGGACCGGCTCCCGGCGGGCCGCGCCGTCGGCGCGGCTAACAGGTTGTAAAGACATGGCAAACGTCGTGGTGGTGGGCGCCCAATGGGGCGACGAGGGCAAGGGCAAGATCGTCGACTGGCTGTCCGAGCGGGCGGACATCGTCGTGCGCTTCCAGGGCGGTCATAACGCCGGCCACACGCTCGTCATCGGCAATCAGACCTACAAGCTGTCGCTGCTGCCCTCCGGTGTGGTGCGCCAGGGCAAGTTGTCGGTGATCGGCAATGGCGTCGTGGTGGATCCCTGGGCCCTGACCGAGGAAATCGAACGGCTGGTAAGCCAGGGCGTGACCGTGAGCCACGAGCGCCTGCGCATCGCGGAGAATGCCACGTTGATCCTGCCCTTGCACCGAGAGCTCGACGTCTTACGCGAGGCGGCGGCCGGCGAGGGCAAGATCGGCACCACCGGGCGCGGCATCGGCCCGGCCTACGAGGACAAGGTGGGCCGGCGCGCCATCCGTGTGCAGGACCTCAAGAACCTGGCCACGCTAGGCCCAAAGGTTGACCGCATCCTCGTGCACCACAACGCCCTCAGGCGCGGCCTGGGCCAGCCCGAGATCGGCAAGGACGGCCTGATGGCCGAGCTTGCCGCCGTCGCGCCCAGGATCCTGCCATTCGTGGACGTGACCTGGGACCTGCTCGACCGCGAGCGCCGCGCCGGCAAGCGCATCCTGTTCGAGGGCGCCCAGGGGGCGCTGCTCGACGTGGACCACGGCACCTACCCCTTCGTCACCTCATCCAATACCGTGGCGGCGGCGGCGGCGATCGGCGCGGGCGTGGGCCCTGGCGCCATCGACTACGTGCTTGGCATCGCCAAGGCCTACACCACGAGAGTCGGCGCCGGCCCGTTCCCCACC
>JAFMSC010000059.1:13338-13723 GCA_017353825.1 Hyphomicrobiaceae bacterium
GAGCTCACCGATAGGACAGGTGAGCTCTTGGGCGTGCGCGGCCACGAGTTCGGCACGGTGACAGGCCGCAAGCGCCGCTGCGGCTGGTTCGATGCCTGCCTCTTGCGCCAGACCATCAAGACGGCGGGCATCAACGGGATCGCCTTGACCAAGCTCGACGTGCTCGACGGCCTGGAGACCCTTGAGGTGTGCGTTGGCTACGACCTCGACGGCGAGAGTATCGCCCGCCTGCCGGCCGGCCACAACGCCCAGGCTCGCCTGCGGCCCGTCTACCGGAGCTTCGAGGGCTGGACACAATCAACGCGCGGCGCCCGCAGCTGGACCGAACTGCCTGCGCAGGCCGTCAAATACGTGCGCGCCATCGAAGAGCTGATCGAGTGCCCGT
>JAFMSC010000356.1 GCA_017353825.1 Hyphomicrobiaceae bacterium
TCCACCATCACGTTCGACTGGGTGATCATGCCTGGGATGACGACGATGTCGTCGGGTAGCCTGGCGTCGCGCCAGCTCGTCCATTCGTGCTCGTGGCGCGGGTTGGCGGCCTCGAAGGAGAACGCGCCGGCATTGATGCGGACGAGGACGTCGACGATCAATTTCGCCTCGATGTCGTGAATGCGCGGGCCGAAGTTGATGCCGTAGCAGGTGTGGAAGCGCACACGGTCCTTGGGGATTGCGCGCAGCGCGTGGTTGATGGCTTCGACGCGCAACGCGATCCATGTCCGGCATTCGTCCACCGACTTGGTCGGATGGCAGACGTAGTGGGTGACGAGATGGGGATCGTCCACCTGCAGCAGGAAGCCCGCCTCGACGATGGCGCGGTACTCCTCGCCGAGCGCCTCGGCGAGCGCCATCAAGTAGTCCTCGTCGCTCTTGTAGTAGGCGTTGCGGTTCCAGTCCTCTATCGAGGAGACGGATGTCGCCGGCACGAAGGCTTCCGCCACGCTGACGCCGGTGAGCGCCGCTTTGAGGTTGTCGAGGTCGGTTTTGAGCTGCTGTTGTCCGCGATACTTCACAGGGCCCGAGCAGATGTGGTGAACGTGCCGGGTGTGCACGTTGGAAAGCTGCGTCCGGTAGAAATCCGGAAACGCCACGACCTCGCGCGAGCCGGCCCAGGGGCTCTGGTTGGGGCGGGCGGTGTCGGGCTCGAAGCCGGACAGGCGCTCGTTGATATAGGTGATGAAGCTCGGCTTGCTCATCTCGCCGTCGGCAACGATGTCGATCCCGAGCGCCGCCTGCTTGCGCACGATGTCGGCCACCGCCTGCCTGATCCTGGCCCCATAGGCGGCCTCGTCCACCGGATCGCCCTTCTGTCGCGCCACCGTCATGGCGTGAAGATCCCGCGGACGTGGCAGGCTACCGACATGGGTGGTGAGGATGCGCTCGCCGCTACGCTGCATGGCGTCTCTCCCGTCTTGGGTACTTAGGTACTTAGGTACTTAGACTCTTAGACTTAGGTGGATTGTTACTCCCAATGCGGGTTTTCAAGCCGCTGCGGAAGGGCCGCGGCTGTCGAGGCTGGGGGATCTGCGGGCACCCGTTGCGGCGCATGGCGGGCGCGCGAAGGCTCTTATGGGCGAGCTAATAGCGCGTAAGCCCGTATTGCAGCGAAGCAGGTCCCGATGTCAGGCCACGGCATAGGGGTGCGATGGCGTGTCGCCTGACCCCTCGGCTCCACGCACCTTCAGTTGTGGTCCTCTGGCAGGGAAGGGAGAGGGAAGAACTCGATGCCCTCCTCGCTCAAGGCCTGAGCCTCCTCGCGGGTGGCCTCGCCATAGATGCCTCGGGCGGGGGCCTCCTCGTAGTGGATCTTGCGCGCCTCCTCGGGGAAGCGCGGGCCCACATACTCGGACTTGGCCTCGATCTCGGCGCGTAGCTTGCGCATGGCCGCCGCCAGCGCGCCGTGGGCGGCGAGGCGATGCGTCTCCGCTGACGCAGGCGCGCCGGCAGCCTCGGCGGCGGCCTTCTCTTGGGACCTCGCCTGGGACCTCGTCTGGGACCTCGCCTGGGGTTTCTCCTGGGATTTCTCCTCGGAACTCTCAGGCACCTTGCCAGTGCGCGTGCGCTTCGCGCCCTTGATGATATTGGGCGCCATCAGGGTCTTATGCACCTTCACCGTGCCGCAGCGCGGACAGCTCACCTCGCCGCGCTTGACCTGACGGTCGAAGGCCGCACTGTTCGGGAACCAAGCCTCGAACTCGTGACGCTTCTCACATTTGAGGCGATAGCGGATCATGAAGCTTCCCGGGTCAGCACGGCGCTGGCGATCTCGAACGGCCGGTCGTGCCGCAGCGAGGGGATGCGTGTGCGCGCCTTGCCCACCTCCTCCGGCCTGACGATGGCGATGATGACCCCCGTGTGCGCGTCGGCTTCGGCGATAACATCACCCCACGGCGAAACGATGAGGCTGTGACCGTAGGTCTCACGCCCGCTCTCGTGCCGGCCGGCCTGGGCGGCGGCGAACACGAAGCAGCCGTTTTCGATGGCCCGCGCGCGCACCAGCACGTGCCAGTGCGCCTCCCCAGTCTGGCGCGTGAAAGCCGACGGGATGGCCAGGAAATCGGCCCCGGCCGTGGCCAGCGCCCGATAGAGGTGCGGAAAGCGCAAATCATAGCACACGGTCAAGCCCAGGGTGCCCCAAGGCAGGCCGGCCAGCACGCCGGCGTTGCCGGCCTGGTAGGTCTTGGACTCGCGGTAGCTCTCGCCGCCGGGCAGCTCGACGTCGAACATGTGCAGCTTGTCGAAGCGGGCCTCCACAGTCCCCTGGGGCGAGAACAGCAGCGACCGGTTGGCGATCTTGCCGTTGCCGAGCAGGACGGCCATGGACCCGATATGCAACCAGATGCCCAGATCCTGGGCCAGGGCGGCGAAGTGCGCAACGGCCGGGTTGCCCTCCTCGGGCCGAACGGCTGCGAACAGGCGGGCGCGCTCCATCTCCATGAGGGTGGTGATCTCGGGCGTCTGCACGTATTCGGCGCCGCGGCCGGCTGCCTCGCGGATCAGCGCGCTGGCGTCGGCCACGTTGCGATCCACATCGCGCCCGGTGCACATCTGCACCAGGCCGGCACGGAACGCCGAATTGATCTCGACCGCCACGGGCTAGCCTCCCACCGCCACTCCGACACTTGTGCCTACGCTGCAAGCGTCGGGCGTCCAATGCGTCGTGCGTCCAATGTAATGGCTTTCCGTCCCGGCGCATAGAACGGCGCGCGGGTCCCAGCGTCGCAACCGCCGACAAGGCTCGCCAGAGGAGCAGGCACGCTGACAGGCAGCAGGTTCAGCGCACCCCAGCCTGGACGAGCGGGTTGCCGAGGGACCTCACCTTGGCTACGGCGCTCGTCACGTCGTACAGCGCCGACGCCTTGCGCTTGGCAATCGAAATGTCGCGCTCGGCGCGGTTCGACACCACGAAATACCCCCCGCGCGAACCTGCATGCCAAAAGCGTTCTGCGCCTTCACGCCGACGGCGACGAACTCGCCAATGTAGGTCCCGCGGTCGCGCCTGATGACGGTGCAGAGCCGGTTAGAGCTGGTTCAGGTCCGAGAAGACCTTCTCGACAGCCTTCACCACATCAGGCCGCAAGCAGGGCCTATTCGTCACCAGCGCGAGGCCGCGCACGTGGCGCGCCGAGCAGCTCGCTTCAGCGCGCGCGCACAGGCATCGGCGGTCGCGGTTGTGACCACGTTCGTCGAGGAGCAGCACGTTGCGCCTGGCGAACCGGCCGTGCCGGGAGGCGGCCATAGCAAACGCCCGCCAAGTTGCCCCGACGCTCCTCGCGCGTCATGCCCAGCTGGGCCCACGTTTGGCAACCTGGGCCCACCTGGCTGCCGGTGGAGCCGGTGCGCGTGAGGATGAGCGAATCGGTGGGTATGCCGGTTTGACGCGCGACCTCGCGCGACCTCAAGGGCCAGCACCACCGCCTGGTTGAACGGGCGCAGCGGCCGCAGCGCCTGGTCGTACGCCGGCCGGGGGCACCGCGGCGGCGCTCACGGGTACGCTCGCCGATCGAAAGGAGCCGGATGCCCAGCACGTCGCACGGTCCGGATGAAGCTCGCCTCGCGCCAGGGCCGCCCGCAGCAGGAGATGCGCCCTGACCCGGGGGGGCGCGCGCGGCAAAGGCAGCAGCACGGCGGCACGATCAAGTCGGCACAGGCGGAAAACGCGGTGCGCAGCGCCGCGCCCGCGCCTTGAGCGAGGCGAGCCCGCCGGCGTCAGCATGACCATGGGGTGCCTCCCCTCCCGTGGGCCGCAAGCATGATAAGGTGGCTGGTCGAGAAGGCCTCGTCATGTCCGTAAAGCACATCTTCGACCGCCGCCTGCTGGTGGAGCGTCGCGACCGCGCGGCTGGGACCATCGCCGCGCACGAATTTCTGCTGGCGCGGGTGGCCGACGACCTCGTTGAGAGACTGGCCGCTATCAACCGTACCTTCCCGGCGGCGGCCAGCCTGGGGGCCTATCACGGGCTCCTGGGGCGGCGCCTGCGGCAGGTGCCGGGCATCGAGGTGGTGACGGACGTTGAGGCCTCGGACCGCCTGCTGGCCCAGTGCGAGGGCCCCCGCGTCAAGGCCGACGAGGAAGCTCTGCCGTTCGCCGAGCAGTCGCTCGATCTGGTGGTCTCGGGGCTGGCGTTGCAGCTGGTGAACGACCTACCGGGCACGCTGATCCAGATCCGCCGTGTCCTGAAGCAGGACGGCCTGTTGCTAGCCGCCCTGCTGGGTGGCACCACGCTCACGGAACTCAGAACCGCCTTCCTGATCGCCGAGGAGGAGCTCGAGGGCGGCGCCAGCCCGCGCGTCGCCCCGTTCGCCGACGTGCGCGACCTCGGCGGCCTGCTGCAGCGCGCCCAGTTTGCCCTGCCGGTAGCGGATTCCGACACCGTGACCGTCACCTACCGCGACCCAATGGCCCTGATGGGGGAGTTGCGCGCCATGGGCGCCAGCAACGCGCTCGCCGAGCGCAGCCGGCGGCCCCTGCGCCGCGCTACCCTGGCGCGCGCCATCGAGGTCTACCAGGAGCGCTTCGCCCTTCCCGACGGCCGCGTCCCGGCCACCTTCGAGATCATCACGCTCACCGGCTGGGCGCCGCACCCGAGCCAGCCCAAACCGCTCCGCCCCGGCTCGGCCACGATTGGGCTGGCGGATGTGCTCGGGAAGGGCGCAGGTCCCAGGGGCCGCAAGTTGGGCTAGGCTAGGGCTCTCAACGATACGGCGACCGGAACCCTGCGCCGGCCGCTGGGGCGACTGCCTTTTAGGCCGAAGTTCCTGAGATTATTCGCATCAGGACATTGAATAGGTGAGTCCGATCAACAGATTACCTCATTTACTCAGCGCGTCGTGTTAGGCAGAGACTGG
>JAFMSC010000357.1 GCA_017353825.1 Hyphomicrobiaceae bacterium
GTAGGGCTCGTCCAGTACTTGTACTCCACGGCCGGTACGTAGATCTGAGCGTTGGGGAACACCGGCGCATTGGTGTCCTTGGCCATCAGCCCAAAGTAATGATCGAGGTGCAGGTGGGTCATGATAATGGTCTCGACTTTGGCGGGATCGATGCCGGCGGCCTGCCACAGATTCTTTTTGGTAATGTTGCCCGCAGTCGGTGCCACCTGCGCCCCGGTGCCGGAGTCGAACAACACCAGCCGGCCGTCGATCCTGACTGCCGTCACAGTGAACGGGATGGGCACGTGGGCGTCGGTCAGCCCTCCGGCCCTCAGCGCGCTCTTCACATCGTCAAGGGTGGCGTTGCGCACGAAGCCCGGGTCATGCGCCTTTTCCCAGATGCCGTCGAACATCTGGATGACCTCGATGTCGCCGACCTTGAACTTGAGGACATCCTCTATCGCCTGCTGGCCGAACGCCGGGCCTACGAACTCCAGCGGGCCGTCGAGCCCGAAGGCGGCGCCGGCCGTTGCCGCGGAAATCACGAACGCACGACGCGAGATGCTCTGCATGGCCACCAATCTTCCTCTTGCCGCAAGCAGACGGACGCCAACCGCTTCGCATCGGGAGGGGATGCCGCCAAGACGGCAATCCCCCTATCACGGACTTGTGAAAGGCAGGGGTTGAAGGCATCAGCCGTACACGCGGCCGATGAGCCTTTGTGGCGCGCCCAGGAAGAACAGGGCGAGGCAGGCGAGGTTGCGCAGCGGCCGGAGCAGGTAGCCGTCGCGGCGGTAGCGTGCCGCGCTGGTGACCGCACGCGTACGCATGAGGGCAATGCGACGGCGGCCCAGGCGCAGGACCAGCCCCACGTCCTCCATCAGTGGGTATGGAGGATAGCCGCCGACCTTGGCATAAAGCGTCTTCGGCACCAGCAGGGCTTGGTCACCATAGGGCAGGCGCAGAAGCGCGCAGCGCAAGGCCACCAGCCGTTCGAGGAGACGCGGCCTGAACCCGGAATCGTCGAGCGCGAGGCGGAACGCCGCCGCGGCCGCCGGGCGCCCGCCACCGTCGACGGCTTCCATGAAAGCGGCGGCTTCGCGCTCCCAGCCCGGCTCCAGTATGGTGTCGGCGTGGAGGAACAACAGCCAGGGAAAGCGGGCCCGCTGCGCCCCGGCGATCAGCTGGCAGCCCCGCCCGCCGCCCTGCGTATAGAACTCGGCGCCGGCTTCATTGGCGATTCGGGGCGTGGCGTCGCCGGAGCCGCCGTCCACCACGATCACCTCCTTGACGAGCCCGTCGAGCGCCGCCGGTACCAGCGCCGCCAGCGTCGGCGCCAGGCCGGACTGCGCATTGAGGGTCGGGATGACGACGGAGATCATAGGCCGGCCCAGTGGAGGTCTAGCGCATGGCAACATGGGTCGCAGCGCGGGCCCCTATAGTGTAACATCAGCAATCGGTGGAGCATCAACTTGGTGCAAGGCAAAGCTGGGGAATGAGCCATGGCATTGGCGCTGCCGGAACCTGATCGCGCGGTCGTGCGCCGGCGTGAGGTGATCGTCGCCCAGCTCCGCCGGCTCGTGCCGCCACAGACCATCATCGCCGACGAGGAGGGGCGGCGCGCCTACGAGACCGATGCGCTGACCGCCTATCGCCGCCTGCCGCTTGCCGTGGCCCTGCCCCAATCCACCGAGGAGGTGTCGCGGCTCTTGCGCTACTGCCACGACAACGACATCAAGGTGGTGGCGCGCGGCGCTGGCACCTCCTTGTCCGGCGGCGCGCTGCCCGCCGAAGACGCGCTGGTGATCGGTGTCTCGCGCATGAACCGCGTGCTCGACATCGACATCGTGAACCGCACCGCCCGGGTCGAGACCGGCATCACCAACCTCGGCATCAGCGAGGCCGTGAAGGCGCGGGGCTTCTTTTACGCGCCCGATCCGTCGAGCCAGCTCGCCTGCACGCTGGCCGGCAACCTCGGCATGAACTCGGGCGGGGCGCACTGCCTCAAGTATGGGGTGACTACAAACAACGTGCTGGGCATGCGCGTGGTGCTCATGGACGGCGAAGTCGTGGACATCGGCGGCGCCCATCTCGATGCGGCCGGCTACGACCTGATGGGGCTCGTCATCGGTTCCGAGGGCCAGTTCGGCATGGTCACCGAGGGCACCGTGCGCATCCTGCGCTCACCGGAGGGTGCGCGGCCGATGCTCTTAGGCTTCGGCTCCAGCGAGGCGGCCGGAAACTGCGTCTCGGCCATCATTGGCGCCGGCATCATCCCCGTGGCCATCGAGTTCATGGACAAGCCCGCCATCCAGGTGTGCGAGGCCTTCGCCAGGGCTGGCTATCCCACCGACGTGGAGGCGCTACTGATCGTGGAGGTGGAGGGCTCCAGCGAGGAGATCGCCGACCTCCTGGCCGTGGTCTCCGGCATCGCCAACGGCTTCAACCCGAGCGCGGTGCGCATCAGCCAGAGCTCCGAAGAGAGCGCCGCCATCTGGAAGGGACGCAAGTCGGCGTTCGGCGCCATCGGGCGTATCGCCGACTACTACTGCATGGACGGGGTGATCCCGCTCAAGCGGCTGGGTGAGGTGCTGGTCAGGATCTCGCGCATCTGCGACCGCCGAGGGCTGAAGGTGGCCAACATTTTCCATGCCGGCGACGGCAATCTGCACCCGCTCATCCTCTATGACGCCAACGACGACGCCCAGGCCGAGCGCGCCGAGGAGGCGGGCGCCGAGATCCTGAAGCTGTGCGTGGAGGTGGGCGGCTGCCTCACCGGCGAGCACGGCGTGGGCCTCGAGAAGCGCGACCTCATGCGTATCCAATTCGGCCCCACCGACCTGGCACAACAGATGCGCATCAAGACCGTGTTCGACCCAAAGTGGCTCCTGAACCCTGGCAAGGTGTTTCCCCTCGATGGTCGCGACGCTTGCCGTGAGCTTGGTCGAGAGCTTGACCGCGACCTCGGGAGCGGGGCGGCGTGAGGCGGCCGTGGCGGTCCATTCGCAAGTCCGTCCCATCGACGAGCGCGAGCTTGCGCGCGTGCTGGCAGAGGCGAGCGCGGCCGGCACGCCGCTCGAGATCCTGGGCGCCGGCTCCAAGCAGAAGATCGGACGGCCGATCCAGACCGCGGCCAGCGTGTCGTCCAAGGCCATGCGCGGCATCACCCTCTATGAGCCGAGCGAGATGGTCATGACGGCGCGCGCCGGCACGCCGCTCGCCGAGGTGGAAGCCACACTGGCCAAGCGCGGCCAGATGCTGGCGTTCGAGCCGGTGGACTACGGGCCGATGATGGGCGGCGAGGCGGGACAGGCGACCATCGGCGGCGTGTTTGCCGCCAACGTCTCAGGCCCGCGTCGCGTTGCCGCCGGCGCGGCGCGCGATCACCTCCTTGGCATCCGCGGGGTGAACGGCCGCGGCGAGATCTTCAAGTCCGGCGGCCGAGTGATGAAGAACGTCACCGGCTACGATCTGTGCCGGGGCCTCGCGGGCAGCTGGGGCACGCTGGCCGTGCTCAGCGAGGTGACCTTCAAGGTGCTGCCGGCGCCCGAGAAGACGGGCACGCTCGTGCTGTTCGACCTGCCTGACGAGATCGCGGTGGAGGCGCTGTGTACGGCCATGGCGAGCCCTTTCGAGGTCTCCGGCGCCGTGCACCTGCAAGCGGCGCTGGCGGCACGGCTGGAGCATCCTGGCTTGCGCAGCCAGGGCAAGGCCGTAACGGCGCTGCGGGTCGAGAATTTCGCTAAGTCGGTGGCCTACCGCAAGGGACGACTGAAGGACCTGCTCAAGGCCTACGGCACCATCATGGACCTTGAGCGGGGAGCCTCGCAGCAGTTCTGGAACGAAATGCGCGGCCTGTCGGTGCTGCGCGGCAGCGACGCGCCCGTGTGGCGCATCTCCACCCGGCCCACCGCCGGCCCCAAAGTGGTGACGGCGCTGTCATCCTACATGGAGTGCCACGCCTTCTACGACTGGTCGGGGGGGCTGGTGTGGGCCGAGGTGCCGCCCACCACCGACGCCGGTGCCGCCGACGTGCGCCGGGTGATTGCCGGCTTAGGCGGCCACGCGACTCTGATCCGCGCCGAGCCGCAGGTGCGTGCCGCCGTCGAGGTGTTCCAGCCCCTTGAGGCGGGCCTCGACCGCCTCTCTCGCCGCCTCAAGACCGCCTTCGACCCCGCCGGTATCCTTAACCCCGGCCGCATGTACGCGGGGATGTGAGGGCGCGGCGGCGCGCCTGAGGGGGCCGCCTCCAGCCGCGCCAGCTGCGCTCTTCAAGGTCGAGGCGCAGCTGCTGGGCCTCGACCTCGCTCAGTCCGGCAGGATGCGATGCGGGCCCGCCGCCGACGATCCCGCCCTGCGTGTCCTCGACGTGGGATTCGACACGGGCCTCAACACGGGCCTCGCAGCCTTGTACCTGCGGCGGGCCGAACATGTCGAGCTGCACTTCTGCCGGGAAGGAGCCTGAGTCGCCGGTCTCGGTCATGGTTCGCCATCCGAAGCTGCCGCGGATCGGATCATGACTGATTCTTGCCGCCGCGACGACGGTCGCAACCACCCGTGTCCCCTTACAGCAATTCTCATTTTGACCAATCGAGCATCGGCAGTCCATTTGGCAGAGGGGGAGGGGTGGAGGCGGCTTTAGCCGTCGCGGATTGGTGGCGGGGGCTGTGCGGTGCGTAGCGTTTGGACGAGCGCCGCCCAGGTCGGGAACACCAGGTAGGTGGTGATGGCGCGCAGGTCCTCGAAGAAGCGCTTGCGGGCGCCGACGGCCTTGCGGGCCAGCGCCCATGCCTCATCGACGAGGTCGACCACGGTGTGCATGGCGAACGCCAGCAGGTTCATGGTCGCGAGCATGGCCGCGAGATGCTGTTTACCGTGGCCGAAGTTGTGCTCGAGATTGTAGCCCTTGGTCTTGAGCGTGTTGAAGCT
>JAFMSC010000639.1 GCA_017353825.1 Hyphomicrobiaceae bacterium
TTTCGGAGCGGCCGTTCCAGCCCGCAGCTTTCGGGCGCTTGCGCCCAAACGGCGCCCTTGAGCAAGCTGCGCAGTGGCCAGGAGGCTCGCCTCGTCCTTTCTAGGCCGAAAGGTGGCGTGCCGGGGCGCACGAGGGAAGCCCGCCTCACGCCAGGGTGAGCAGTATTGAACGCCGTGCACCGCCGCAGGCGCATACTACGGACGGCCCGGGTCATACGTGTGCTTCTGGCGCCACTCGGAGAGAAAATAGCTGAGCTCGTCGTCGATGGCCTCGGGCAGCACGATGTGCACCGTGACCAACTGGTCGCCGGTACGGCCGGTCGTGGTGTTGTGTACGCCCCTTCCCTTGAGGCGGAAGATGCGGCCTGAGCTCGTCGCCTTGGGCAGGGTGAGCTGGACGCGGCCGGCGATGGTTGGGACCTCCACCTTGGCGCCCAGCACCGCCTCGTCGATGGTGATCGGAAGATCGAGGGCGATGTCGTCGTCGACACGCTTGAAGTAGGGGTGGGTGCGCACCTTGATCTCGACCAGGGCGTCTCCGGGCTCGGCGCCGCGCCGGCCTGGTGCGCCACGGCCCTTGAGCCGCAGCACTTGGCCGTCCACCACGCCCTGCGGCACCGTGATGTCGAGGGCGCCGCTGTCGGGTAGCGTCACCCGCTTTTTGGCGCCCTGGGCGGCCTCCAGGAAGTCGACCTCGAGGCTGTAACGCAGATCGCGCCCGCGCATGCCGAACGGGCTGCCGGGCTCGCCGCGGCCGCGCATCGAGCCGAACAGGTCTGAGAAGATGTCGCCGAAACTGAAGTCGTCGTCGGGCCGCGGGCCGCGGCCCTCGAATGGCCCGCCGCCGGGCGGTCGGCGAAAGCCGCGCCTGGGCTCGCCGCCGGCGTCGATCTCTCCACGGTCGTACTGCTTGCGCTTTTCCGGGTCGCCGATCACGTCGTAGGCAGCCGAGACCTTCTTGAACCGCTCCTCCGCGGCGGCGCGGTTGGAGGGATTGAGGTCGGGGTGCAGCTCCTTGGCGAGCTTGCGGTACGCGCGGCGGATCTCCTCGTCCGTCGCGGCGCGCGGCACGCCCAACACCGTGTAGGGGTCGTCGGCCATCCCTGGTTGCCTATCCCAGCGAGAGTTTGTCGGCGCCATATTGCCAGATGTCGGCCGCGGCGCCTATACGCCAAGCGGGTGTCGGGCGTCGGGGGTCGTCGCAAGCCGCAACGAACCCGACCCCAACACCGGGACTTGCCGTCTACGCGCTGCGCACCTCCGCTGGGCGCTCCAGCAGTTCGCCCAGAACCGCCAGGCGCCGCCGGAGGCGCTCCCCGTCAAGCGCGGCCAGCGCCTTCGGAAGCACAAGGACGAGCCGCTCCCCTTCATGGGCCAGCGGCGTCTTATCGATGATCCCCGGCCGGCCAATGGACAGCATGTGGGCGGTGCGAACGGCCGCCCCGATGATCCGGGCACGCCGGTAGAGCCGCTTGGACACGATCGCTCTGAGGCGCTGGGAGAGCCTGTCGGCGG